>JALTEL010000176.1 GCA_027073945.1 Caldifarciminota bacterium
CCGTGTCAAAGACCTTGGACTGATTCTTCCTGTACCATGACAGATTCTCTATGTATTTTTTCCAGTTATTTGCCTTTCCCTGTGCTATCATTTTCCTCAATTCGATGAATGCATTGACGATACTTTCAGGTCTTGGCATGCATCCGTTTATGTAAAGGTCAACCGGAACGTACAAATCCAGTTCTTTTATAGTATTGTATGAGTCCCAGTACATCCCTCCATTCATGGTACAGGAGCCGAAACCTATTAAATATCTCGGGGTAGGCATTTGTTCATAACTACGAACCACACGTTTCAAAGTTTTTACCGTTAGGTAACCCGTTATAAGAAGTAGATCCGATTGTCTTGGTGTTGCCATGGGAATTATACCAAACCTTTCCATATCAAACCTTGAGGTCATTGTTGGGGGCATTTCTATTGCTCCGCATCCTGTGCAAAAATGCATCATAAAAAGCGATCTTGACTGTGCAAAATTAAAGAGTCCCATTTTTACCTCCATATCAATACCTGGATTACCCCGAGAACCGCAAAAGCAAGAGGTAATTTCCAGTAAAATTTTATGACCTGTTCGACTCTAAATCTCGGCATTACTGTCTCTATGATAATGGCAATCATAAACATAATGAAAGTCCCGGCAAAAAACCACCATATTGTTGTGGCTCCAAGAAAAATGTCCACAAACAGTCCTGTTTCCACGATAATACCTATTGCATGGTACAGCTGTAAGATACCGAGATATTTGCCCCCGTATTCCACCATTGGTCCTGATGCAATTTCATGAGGGGCGATTATCTGGTCAAAGGGTTTTTCTCCCAGCATACCCTGCAATGCAAACAGTGCTCCGATTGCAGAAAGTGCGTATGGAAATAAGTTCCATTTTGGCAGAGCTGACTGCATTTGCACAATTTTCAATATGGATGTGGTTTTGAAGTGATAAAAGACAGGTAATACTGAAAGAAAGAAGATAAATTCGTATCCAAGCATCAGAGACAGGCCCCTTGCGATGCCTATTGATGCATTTGGGTTTGAGGCTTCAGTGGAGCCGAGTGCCATACCAAGCGGTGCTACAACAAGCAGATACAAAACTACAAACAGGTCCCCGTTGAACGAAAACAGTGGCGTGGACTTACCGAGAGGTAGAAACATTAAAGTTGTTGCAATGCCCGTTAATGCGATTACAGGCCCCAGTGCATGCATCACTCCATGCGTCGCCATGTTCCCTTTTTTGCCAAGGAGTTTCAACACATCAAGTATAGGCTGGTAAAAAGGCGGTCCGTATCTATTCTGTATCCTTGCAATAACTTTTCTCGCTATACCCATGTAAATGAGTCCGACAAAAGTCACAAGGATAAGGATGAGTGCAAATTTTAGTATTACCATGTCAACCTCCCTTTCATAAATACAGCTATTATGGCAAGAAACAATATCACATAGAATAGATATGCTCTGCCGTCTCCTGTGTAGATTGAGCGAAGTCCATCCGAGAGTATGTTCACCACATCTAAGATTTTGTTCAAGATTCGTTCCCAGCTGAGCTTGAGAAATCCCCCGAACTCCCTTCTGAAAAATCCGTAAAATTCCGAAGAATAGTGAAGTTCAAAGTCCTCTCCGATTGCTTCACCTGCCGTGTAATTATCCGTTTGTTTTGACCTGTATATTTTCCCCCCTATAAGATAGATAAGGAAAGCCACTATGAACATAATTATCATAACAAGACCTATAGTGCGGGCATCAAATGTTCCCAATTTGCTTATGACAACGGAGTTTGTACAGGAGAAATCAGGCATTTTAAAATCTTTTACTATTGAATATACCTTTCCCAGTACAATGCCCGGTTGAATGCCGAATACGAATAATGGAATGAGAAGTACAATCGTTCCAAACCCGTATCCCAGTGGGGCTTCTTTGAGATTTTCATGCTCTTTGTGCAGTTTACCTAAGAAAATTGAGTGAACAAGCTTGAAAGAATAAAGAAATGCCGTGATTGATGCCAGAAATATGGTGCCTGTTAAAAACAGGTCACCTTTTATTATGGCAGCTTCATAGAGCATCCACTTTGAAGGGAAACCTATTGTGGGCGGAATACCAGCTGTTGCAATAATACCAAAGAGAAGTCCTATAAACGATAGAGGCATTTTCTTTATAAGCCCGCCCATTTTACGCATATCCGTGGTTTTTGTTCTATGGTAAACGCCTGCAACAACGAGAAATAGCAACGATTCAAATACGGCATGACCCAATGCATGAAACAGTGAAGCAGAAATTGAGAAAAAAGTTGATAATCCGAATCCAAAGGCAACATAGCCCAACTGGCTGATACTGGAATATGCCAGGAGTTTTTTTGCATCATCCTGCATAAATGCGTAAATGCCTGCGAACAATGCCGTTATTGCACCCACCCATGCGAACAGGTATCCAAAAGTAAAGGTATGCCCGGTATTGCTGAGATTTCCGAACATTACAAGAAATGCAACGAAATATCCGAATATACCCAATTTGGACAATCCACCTGACAGAAACATCGTGAATGAGTCCTTTGAATTTCTGTATGCTTCGGGTGCCCATAGATGAAACGGCATAAGTGCGGATTTTACTGCGAATGGTACAAGTAGCAGGACAAATATCAGATATTTTGTCCATCCCATAATATAGCTTATATCACTTATCATGACCGAATGTGTTTTTGAGATTATGAGAAATGCAGCCAGCAGGAAGCTATATCCTCCAGCAACAGACCAGACTATGTATTTGAAAGCAGCCGCAGGCGCATATTCATTCTTTCCTTTTAGCACCAGTATAAATGAGAAAAATGACATTGTTTCAAAGAAGAAGAAGAAGGTTATTAAATCCTTTGCAAACAGAACGCCTGCTGCGCCGAGAAGTGACATAAGTGCAAAGAAATAATATGTGCCGCTGTTTCCTTCATAGAATGACCCTATTGTAAATAGTATGAATAGAGAGAATATTATAATCCCGAAAAACCAGCCTATTTCCGTAAGTCCGAAATGCATCGGATAAATTTTCAGATTTAATATAAATGTATCGCCTATTTTGTAATTGAGAAAGAGGTATATCGGAGCAGCGATGGAACCTGCAAGTGCTAAGATTTTTGACAGAGTCCTGGAAAAAGTTGCGGTAATCAACACCAAAATTGCGGTTATGAGTATTATTAATAAAGTTATAGCCATATTAACCTCCCAGTACGTTGCTTATATACATTGCCCTGTGATACAGAGAAGATGCTGCTGTTTGCGATAGATTGAAGATGGAATGAGGCTGCACACCCACGTATATGACAATGCCAGCCAATACAATCATTATAAGTGCCGGTATGAAAGAAGTTTTTACATGCGTTCCGTGCCCTGAAAAGAGTTTAACCAGAACCCGCATATAGTAATAGATTTCCACGAGTGCGATTGATAAGATAATAGCTATAATCCAGGTATGTCCCGACTCCAATATGGCAACGAGTGCGGAAATCTTCGCCCAGAATCCGAAGAAAAACGGAACGCCAACAATGGACAGGGCACCTATTGTGAAGAGAATACCGAGCAAAGGATTGCTATTTCCCCTGCCTCTCAGTTCATCTATTGTATAGCTGTTGTTATCGGATAAGCCATTAAGCGAAAGGAATAAGAGCGACTTTGAAAAAGAATGATTGAGAGCTATGAATATTGCGGCTGTGATTGCAAATTCAGGTATTGAAGAGCGAGACATAGGGAAAAGCGAAAATATAAACAGTCCAAAGCCCATTTGAGACAGGGACGAGTAAGAGAGCATTCTTTTAACGTTTTTCTGCCTGAGTGCGGATAGCTCTCCTATTATAAAAGTGATAAGGCCCAGATAGAATATGAATTTCAGCCCTTCTCCCCCTCCGTATATAGTGTAAAAAATTCTCAAACTGAGATAGAATCCCGCCTTTGATACAATGGATGAAAGCTGTGCCGTTATGCTGTCCATTGCTCCCTGATAGGCATCCGGGACCCATCCATTGAATGGAAAGAGTTCGGTTTCCACGCCCAGGCCCGCAAGAAACAGGAGAAAAGAAAAGAATTTTATTTTTGGGTCAATGTGCTGCATGCGAGCGGCAATGTCTGCCATATTCAGTGTGTTTGTGGATACATAGAGTATGATAATACCAAGTAGGTAAAGGGAAGAACTGATAGCGCCCACCATAAGGTATTTCATCGAGCCTTCAAGTGCATGACGGTCTTTCTTTATTGCAACCAGGGCATAAGAAGAAATTTCAAGTATTTCAAGGAAAACGAAACTGTTGAAAAGGTCGCCTGTAAGTATAATACCAGATGCCCCTAAGATGTTCAGTAGAAAAATCATGTAAAATCTGTAATCGCTATTTTTCTTTACAAGATACCATATTGAAAGCAAAAAGCCCATAAACTGTACAAGCAAAGCAAACAGAAGGTTGAATTTATCAATAGAAAGATTTATTGAGATGGGTGGTTTAAATCCGGCTGTGGTCACCACAACAGTATGTGTCACATAAGGAAACAGGGCAATGAGAATGGCAAGGTTAATAAGAATGCTTATGGGGGGGATCCATTTTGGAATAGAGGGGTGTATGAATTTCATAAGCGGAATTATAAATGCAAAGAAAAGAGTCAAGCCTATTATTAGAATTGGACTTACCATTTTAACTCCTTTAGTTTTCTAATATCTGCTTTTCCAAATTTTTCCTTTATCCGTATAACTATGGAAAGCCCCATTGCCATTTCAGCCACACCTATAACTATAGCAGTGAGTACCAATGCCTGAGGAACGGGGTCAACCACATTCTTGAATATATGGGGATACTGAGAAAATATAGGGGCAGTACCTTTGTTTATGTATCCGAGTGATATGATAAGCATATTCAAGCCTGTGTCGAACAGGTCAATGCCCAATAAGATTTTTACAAGATGTTTCCCTGTAAGTGCTATGAATATTCCCATCATCATAGCAAAAATAGCTGTACCGTAAAAAATTAGATTGCCGGCCATTAATCTTCCTCCTTGAGGTTCATCAGTATTCCGGTCATTTCACTTCCAACTTTGAATCCGATAATTATATAGATAACAGGTATTATGCCGGCACTTATAACTCTGCCAGGATGTCCCAGCGGAAGAACGTTGTAAAGGAAAGAACCTGCGGCAGCGAGACCTGCAAGCCCTGTAATTACATATAAGCTGCCCGCAAAACTTTCTGTCGAGGAAAGAACGGATTCATCCGGCACAAATCTTTTTTGTGCAATAAACATCATCAGATAGCCTGTTGCAATAATAACACCTGCGGGAAACCCCCCTCCCGGTGTCAGATGTCCGTGGATAAAAATGTATGCACCGAATAAAAGTACTAATGGGAAGAGGTATTTTGTCCCTGTCTCCATTATAGGTGTCGGAGCAGGCTTAGGCACTTCCCTGTTTCTTGAGAATCCTGCCATTATAATTCCAAGGCCGGTTGCGGCTAAAAATAGCACTGTGACTTCTCCCAGTGTATCAAATCCCCTGTACAGTGTAACTATTGAGGTCACGATATTGGTCGCCCCTTCTTCGCTGATGCCCTTTCCAACATAATGTTGTTCTACTCCGGAAAGCTGTCTTTTTCCAAAACTGAAAGATGATATTTCCGTGAAGAAAACAACACCTGTAAATATGAGAACGATTAATAATATGATTTTTTTAATCATCTTCATACCTCCCCGCATGTTTCACGGCGTAAAGCAGTATCCCTGTTGTAAGACCTGCTCCAATTGCCGCTTCCGTTATAGCGACATCTGGAGCCTGCAGAATGAGAAAGAAAATGGACGCTACAAGGCTGACAACTGCAGACGCAAGCACACCTACCAACATATCCTTTGTTATGTATATAACTACTGAAGAGACAACAAGTCCCAGAGATAAAACACCACTGATTACGAGTATGAGACTATTCATGTTTTTTACCCTCCAGATACTCTTTATATTTATCAACTACAGAACCCTTCCACAATTTTACACCTGACCTGTAAGCAGCTCTGCCGATGGAATGTGCAGATATTGGGTTTGTAAACAATATAAAAAATGCGATTATAATACATTTGAGAAGCCAGTGTGGATTTATGAGCCCTATGCCAATAATGCTGGAAAAAGCCCCGAGCGTAGCGGCCTTTGTGGATGTTTGCATTCTGTTGTAAACATCGGGCATGCGTATAAGCCCGAGAGAAGACAGGAATATAAACACACCACCAATGATGAGTAAGATTTCGCCTATTATTCTGCCTATCATAGTCCTCCCTCCAAATATCTTGCTATTGCAACAACTGCAGTAAATGCAAGAACAGCGTATACAAGTGCAACATCAAGGTAAATACCGCGTTTTGATAGAAGTGAAAGCAATACAAGAAGTACGGTCGTTATTGTTGTTAGAATATCTGTTGCCACAACTCTGTCCGGTGCTGTAGGGCCAAGTAAAAACCTTATCAGGGTTAAAAATATTCCCACCAGCACAAGCGCTACGTAAATATAAACTATTAATCCAGAAATCTGGTAAGGCATTTTTCAAATACTCCCGGTATTTTTTCGCTTGCACCTTCTATTGAGGTGTCTTTTACGTTTATCCAGTGAATAAAGAGGTTATCATCATCAATATCAAGAGAGAACGTACCAGGTGTCAGTGTAATAGAGCTTGTGACAAGCAATCTTCCCAGGTCACTTTTCATCTTTGTTTTCACATGCACTATCCCAGGGTTTATCGGTCTTTTCGGACTAATCACCCTGTAAGCCACATCGAAATTGGCCTTTATCATTTCCCAGAAAAAAAACGGGAAAAAATATACAACAGCGCAAAAAACCCTTTTAGGTGTCAGGTTTTTAACTCCTTCTGTTGTGAATATATGATACGTAAACAGGGCAAGAATGATAGATACACCGAGTCCTGTCAGAAATTCATCCCGCCTCAGTGTGCCTGTCAGCCCTATCCAGATAATGAGGAACACAACGGTGGTGTATAACCACCTTGATATGTGTTTCACATTTCACCTCCTTCTTTATCAATTTCATAACTCAAAATTTCGAGTTCAGCCAGTATTTCCACATATCTTACCGGAATTTTTTTATTCATACACTCAGGTAGCAAGGTAAAACTTATGATGCCTCTCACACCTCCTTCAATCATCTTTTTTGCCACGATAGAGGCATCCTCGGATGGTACTGCAATGACACCTATCTCTATATGCTTGTTTTTTATTATTCTGTCCATAATTTGCCAGTCATAAACCTTGATACTATGAATGGTTTTGCCTATTTTATCCGGCGATTTTTCAAATCCGGCCACTATATGGAATCCGTTTTCTTTGAACGGAAAATTCAACAAAGCTGTGCCAATGTTTCCAATACCACATATGGCCATCTTTTTTGTCCTTTCTGTGCCCAGGATATTTCTAAGGCCATTCTCAAGTGCTTCCACACTGTATCCAACCCCTTTTACACCAAATTCGCCGAAGTAGGATAGGTCTCTCCTGACCAGTGTGTCTTTTATCTTACAAAAACTGGCAAGTTCACTGGACTTTATAGTTTTTCTGTTATTTTTAGCCAGTATTTCCATGCATCTTAGATAGTGTGTAAGCCTTCTTATAGTGGCCTCCGGCACATTAAATCGCATTTTTGCTCCTTGTGATTGTTATAACTTTCACATATATATGATAGAGTATTTTTTACGAAAAATCAACTCTCTTTTTGCTTGTTATTATAAATTTTATTATATCAGAGAGTCAGCTATGCCTGTTTTCAATGTATTTTTAATTGCATGCTGTGCGGCATTTGTCAGCCTATCAAATTTTATTTGAATTTAGTTGCTTGAGAATATTCTTACCTTTGTTTTGAAATTCTGTTGCCTGTTTTGCATTTTTCATTAATTCGTAGATTTTCCCTAAATATAGGTAGATCTCAGCTTCGTCGGGTTTTCTTTTGAGCATTTTAGACAGTTCAAGAGCTTTATTGAATTTTTCTATGGCAGATTTATACTCCCCTGTGGCCAGGTGCAATCGCCCCTCTAAAAGTAAGATATTCAGATTTGTAGGAGGAGTGTTTATATTATGCTTTAATCTGTGGAGCTTTTCAAGGAATTTTTGTGCCATTTCAGTCTCTCCTGCAGATAAGTAAAAGGAAGCGATTGCTGCGTATGAAGTGAATTTTCTTATCTCAGAATCTATTTGCTTGTTAAGCATATTCAAAGACTTTATTATTTCATATCCTTCCTTGGTTTTTTTTGTATCCTCATATAAATTAAGCAGTCCTATATAAGCATTCATAATGGCTGTTTTCCCGATGTTCGTTGCGATTTTCAGAGCATTTTTGTAATGCTTGTTTGCGCTTTTAAAATCCCCTGTTTTTTGGCTTAGGTTTCCCATGCTTACAAGTATAAAAGCCTCATTCGTTCTGTTTCCGATTTCTCTTGCAAGTAAAAGTGAATCTTCATAGAATTTTGCAGCTTCATTGTATTTGCCGATATCCATGTAAATATCTCCGAGATTACCCATATTCTGCGACTGATGAATTTTATCACCAATTTCAGAGGATATTTTAAGCGACCTTTTACGGTACTCTATGGCCTTTTCCGGATTACTGAGAAGTCCATATATTGAGCCCATATTCTGAAAGATAACAGCTTCAAGGACTCTGTCTCCGGTTTGTCTGGCGATTTCAAGCGCCTTCTTGTAATATGAAATGGCTTTGTCATATTCGCCCATATTGTAATAGATTACACCCATGTTGTTCAGAGCGCCCCCTGCTAAAAGTTTGTTATCCCCAACCTCAAGGGATTTCGAATAGTGATGCATGGCTTTTTTATACTGTCCAAGGTCTACATAAACATTCCCTATATTATTGTGAAATATATACTCCATCTTTTTATACCCCGTTTCTCTTGCCAGCCTGAGTCCTCTCTGATAAGTCCTCAAAGCCTTTTGAAAGCTGTCAATATTGTTATGGGCAGAGCCTATAATATTCAGGCATTTTATTTCAAGTTTTTTAAGACCATTGGTTTGTGCAATTTTAAACGCCTTCATACCTGCTGTCAGAGCTTCATTGTTGCGTCCTGTACCCTCATAAATTGTTGCTAATTTTGTAAGACCCAGCACCTCTTTCTCCACATCTTTTATTTTGTATGCAAGCTCTACAGCTTTTTTAATCTCATCTTCGGCCTCTTTGTTTCTGCCAATAACATTGAGCACTGTGCCCCTTTTTAGTCTTATATCTATTTCGGTTCTGGCAGCTTCTTCCCCTGTCTTATTCAATGCCAAAAATGCCTCTTTTGCCCAGTCGTAGAATTTTATGGCTTCTTTATAAGTATACATCTCTTGTGAGTTTTTAGCGGCTTTTAAACTGTATTTTAGTGTCTTTTCCAGATCTCCTCCCTCTCTGTAATGATATGCGAGTTCTTCGTCTGTTATATGCCCGCCTTTGTTTTCCAACCAGCCTGCAATCTTTTTGTGCATGAATTTTCTTTTGAGTTTTCCTATCTCCTTTCTGTATATGATGTCTCTTACTATCTCTCCGCTGAACTCAATGCGTTCGTCATCGCTTTCTTTGAGAATGCCATTCTCTATGGACTCATCAATGAGTCCAAGAATATGACTTTCATTATAAC
>JALTEL010000177.1 GCA_027073945.1 Caldifarciminota bacterium
TATTGCCTCAGCCACAACAACAATGATTCTGCCAAATATCTTTGACGCCCTGCGTATTATATCAATATGGCCATTTGTTATGGGATCAAAGGTCCCCGGGTAAACTGCTGTAATATGTGGTGCGGGTTTGTCCAAATTTTGCCTCCTTTAAAATTGTAAAATCAGGATATGGTGGAACATCAGTTTTGTGCTCAAGCACAAAGATACTATCATTACTCATCAAAGGAAGTACTTTATCAAAAAGCCTTGAAAAATCGTTAAACGCATATGGAGGGTCGGCAAATATAAAATCAAACTTCCTTTTCTGACCTATTAGTGAATTCAGAATTCTTACATAATCTCCCTTTAGTACTATTATCCTGTTATCCTTATCAACCAACTTAATGTTTTCCTTTAATTTTAATATGGATTCCTGACTTTTATCAATGAAACAGCACAAAAGAGCTCCTCTTGAGATTGCTTCTATACCTACTGCACCGGAACCACTGAAAATTTCAAGTACAGCTTTGCCCTTTATCCATGCGCCGAGTGAATCGAAAATTGATTTACGAACTATTGATTGGGTAGGCCTTATTTTTGAAGGGACCTTTATGGTTCTTCCCCTGTAAGCCCCACCGGATATGGCTATTTTCCCTTTCAAAAGATGTAGGAAACGCCTGCTTTCAATCCGCCGCCCTGATAGCCAAATTCCATTGGCATACCAAAGAAAGCGGGTTTGCCGTAAGAGGCCACAAAAGCAGAGGCTGTAAGCTCCAACCCCGAGCCGTAGCGGAGTACATAACTAAAAGTCACTCCACCCTTTGTTGAAATGACCATTTTCCTCTCGCTGACTCCGTTTTCTTCTTTTGTCGCATATCCGCCTCCTGCTTCCAGTATAGCCCCCAATTCGAACATATCTCTTTTAACTATTCTGAACCTGTTTGTAATATTGGCAACTATTCCATTCATATTGCAATAGCCTATGGAATCCCCATTGGGTCTTTCTTCAAAGGCCTTTGTCTTGAAGTATTCCACATTAATTCCATGAGAATAAAATTGGGGATAAAAAACCCTGAATTCAACACCACCACCATAGCCTATTCTTCCTTTGATATTCGTGGTATCCCCTTTTTTCTTGAAATGATAACCGTACATCCCTTCACCAAAAAGAGAGGTTTTAATGCCCATGACATCACCGACATCAAGTGGGATATGGTGCATGTACCTGTTGATGGCAAGCTCAAAATCTTTACGCTTTCCCATTTTTGTTCCTATCAGAACTCCGCCCGCTGTTCCAATGCCGGGCAGAAGCGGTGTAAAAATAAGGCCGAAAGTATACCCATAGCCAATTTTATTAACATGGCCCAGGTAAGTCTGAACTGTTTTTCTGAATATAGGTTTGCCATTATCAAAAACAGTCAGAAGCGGATTGTTTTTATCAGGCATCTCAAGAAAAGAAGCAATTCTCATAAAATCGTCTTCTGAAAGTGAGATTTCTTTAACCAGTGTATCTCTATATCCCATATTCCCTGCTATTGTTCTGAAAATTTTCATACTGCTTTCATTTTCTTTTGCTGTCAACTCAACCTTTAATAGATTGGGAACTGCCAAAAAAGCATATTTCGCGTGCAATTCCTTTGCCGTATATGTCGTACTTATCAGTACGGTTAGTATCAAATTCAACATAAAAAACCTCCTTGTTTCATTTATGCCCCGTACTTTTTCAATTTTCCCGCATTTGCAAGTGCAAGAGCCATTATATCTCTTGCATATATTTGCCCCAAATATCCGTATTTACATTCTCTCTCCGTGAATCTCTGCCTGTCGTCAGGCCCTGCAACTCTCGAATATAAAAGCAGCGGATTGGGGTGCCATGAATGTCCCTTCCACAAACTCGGAGTGGAATGGTCTCCTGTTATAACAAGCACAGACGGATTAAGGCTCAGCACATCGGGAAGATATGAATCAAATTCCTCAAGATACTTCACTTTTTTCAGAAAATCTCCATCTTCACCGGCTTTGTCCGTCCATTTATAATGCACAAAAAAGAAATTATAGTTGTTCCACTCTTTTTTCAATCGTTCTATAACTGATTGGAAAGAAGCTCCTACTTCCGGGGTCTCCATACCAACAAGCCTTGCAAGCCCTTTGTACATGGGGTAGTTGGCAAGTGCAAGCGGCAAAAGACCGTACCTCTTTGAAAAAGGCTGAATATCGGGTATGGAGGATACACCGCGAAGCAGCATGCCATTGGCCTTTTTCTCTTCTTTTAAAAGGGATTCTGCCATTTGAATAAATTTGTTTATTATGCGTGCAGTTTTTAAGCCATTTTCACAGGTGCTTACAGCTTCAAGAGGTGGAACACCAACCTGTTGCGGGTCAGTGTCTTTAATACATGGAGTTAGGCCCCTACCCTTCAGCACCACTCCAAATCTGTATTCTTTAACAGGAAAAACTGAAACTTCAATATCTTCTATTTTTTTTATATTTTCACTTAATTTCTTGACAATGGGAAAAGATTCTTCATTTGGTATTCTCCCTGCTCTTCTATCAACAATATTTCTATTTTTATCAATTGTGGCAAAGTTCCCTCTTATAGCAACATCTCCCCTGTTCAAAGGGAAATTTACGCCAAGGGCCTCCAGAACACCTCTTCCAATATCAAACTTCACGGCATCATAGCCAAATAGAGACAGATGTGCGGGCCCGCTTCCCGGTGTGATTCCCATTTCAACAGGAATACTCCGTCCAAGCACTGATTTACGTGCAAGTTCATCAAGATTGGGCAAATTCGCATATTCCATCTCGGTTTTTTTGTCAAAATCAGGGTGAGGCAATCCTCCCATACCGTCAGCTATATAAAATACGATTTTCTCATCATTTTCATTCAGTAGTTTTTCTATCATTTCCACTCCTTTTCTTATACATCATTATTTTAAAACC
>JALTEL010000178.1 GCA_027073945.1 Caldifarciminota bacterium
CCATTATATTATAGAAAACCGCCCGTTATCTCTTTTTAATCAGACTGCCGCAGAATCCCCGGTGTATTTCGATATTCAAGCAAATTCCCGAGATTTTATTGTAGGGTTACAGACTCATATTAAGGAGGGAGATTTCTCATTCCATATAAGGCCGTATCTCAGTAACAAAAAGCAATATCCATATTCGAGAAAATGGAAGGCATTTTATGCGGATGCTGCCACCTCTTTTATAACTTACAAGGGTACATTCTTTTTAGGCAGGAGAATGTTCTATTTATCACCGGCTCTTTCCCCGTTGTTTTTAGGTGATATTCCTCTTGATGTATTCGGGTTTAATGCACAATATAAGGGATTTCATTATATCTATTTTGTGTCGATTTTACCTTCTTACTCGGATACAAGCGGGACTTCAAATAGAGTATTTGTCGCAAAAAGGCTCAATTATACCCGTCACAGGATTTCTATTTCATTCTCCGAACTATCCATACACTCATTCACTTATATTTTACCTGATATTGCATATTTAAACCCTGTTTATTCTACTTACATTTATCAATGGAACAGGGAGATAGAAGAGAATTCTATCTGGGTAATTCAATCCGAATACTTTTTGAAACATGATATAAGGATGTGGTCAACATTACTTGTGGATGATTTTCAATATGGCGCGAGAGATAGTTTAAAAGACCATATAGGATGGAATGTGGGGACTGATGTTGTAAAGTCTCATTTTATTCTCCATTTGTCGACAAAAGGTGCAACGAGATGGGTGTTTAATAATAAAATTCCATCAGTGAGGTTCGTTGTAGACTCGTTTAACCTGGGAGATAAAAACATACCGGATTTTATGGAAACTTCTTTATT
Source organism: Caldifarciminota bacterium (assembly GCA_027073945.1). The sequence continues at coordinate 865 of JALTEL010000178.1, forward strand.
ACTGGACTATGTTAATAATCCGTTTTTTGTGCGCGCAGGTTTTAAATACCTTGAAAAAGGCGGTTCCAGTGTGTACGACCAATGGCCGCATAATTCGTATGGCAGCAGTTATGTTAAATTTCCTTCCTGCAATTTTTTATGTAATCCCGTTGGGAAAAATCTTTATCCTGAACTTGATGTGTTTTACAAAATTGGCGGATTGTTTCTTGGGGCCGGATACAGTGAAGGCGTTTTTAAATTGGGCATGATGTACTTGTGGAGGTAATATGAGAAAAGTAGTACAGGATTTCAAGACAGGTGAGATAAAACTCATTGAAACTCCCGAACCTTTGTGGAGGCCAGGGGGCGTACTTGTTGAAACATTATATTCCGTTATAAGTACAGGTACGGAAAGAACAACGGTTGAGACAGGTAAGGCTTCGCTTTTGGGAAAAGCCAGTAAAAGGCCGGACCTTGTGAAAAAGGTTATTGAAAGTGCAAAAAGATACGGTATAAAAAACACGATGAGAATGGTCAAGGAAAAGCTTGATGTATACAGGTCTATGGGATATTCTTCTTCCGGTAAAGTCCTTGTGGCTGACGAAGAAAACGAGTTTAACCCGGGAATGCATGTAGCCTGTGGAGGTGGATTTTATGCTGCCCATTCCGAGGTTGTGTGGGTTCCCAATAATCTATGCGTACAGGTCCCTGATGGTGTGAACATGGATGAGGCTGCCTATACGACAATAGGTTCAATTGCGCTATGGGGTGTGAGGCAATCACAGGCAGAAATAGGCGAATGGGGCATTGTTATAGGTCTTGGTCTTGTTGGTATGCTGACATGTAAAATATTAAAAGCAGCAGGTGTAAACGTCATAGGTATAGATGTGAATGAAAGCAGGGTTGAATTCGCCAGGAACTCAGGCATTGAATTTGCTTATAACAGGGCACAAAAAGGGATTTCCGAAGAGATTATATATCTTACAAATGGCCTGGGACCTGATTTCTCGATTATAACAGCGTCTACAAAGTCAAATGACCCGCTTGATTTCTCTACGGATATATTAAGGGATAGAGGAAGGATAATAGTTGTTGGGGTCTCATCGCTCAATGTTAGCAGGAATAAATTCTATGAAAAAGAATTAGTGCTCAAGTTATCAAGGTCTTATGGACCGGGCAGGTATGACCCCTACTATGAAGAACTTGGACATGATTATCCACCAGCCTATGTTAGATGGACGGAAAAAAGGAATATGCAGGCATTTTTAGGTCTTTTAAAAGAGAAAAAGATAGCGCTTTCGGATATGATTACCAGGAGAATTCCTTTTGACAAAGCCAGGGATGCCTATTCCATTCTTCTGGAGAACAAAATGCAGAATTTTGTATCGATTTTACTTGAATATAAAGGAGATTACGGAAGAGAAAAACACAATGAGACCAGGAGAAATGCAGAGCCTCTGGCATCTGTAAATATGGGTATAATAGGTGCGGGAAAATTTGCGAGAAGTTTTTTGCTCCCGTTTTTGCAAAGAGAAAGTGTAGGCTTTGACACGGTTATCAATGAAAAAACCGAGAGTTCCATAAAGGTCAAGGATAGATATGGCTTTAGAAATGCATCTTCTTCAGTGAAAGATATAACGGATAATAATAAGATAAATCTTGTCGTGATAGCTACAAGGCATAATACGCATGGACAATTTGTTATAGAGGCACTTGAAAGGAATAAGGCAGTTTATGTGGAAAAACCGCTCACGATCTATCCAGAAGAGCTTGATAAGATAAAAGAACTTATCAACAATGGTAAAGGTTTTCTTATGGTGGGTTTTAACAGAAGATTCGCTCCTCTTGTTCGCAAAATCAAGTATGCAATAAAAGATATAAAAAGCCCGTTCATTGCAAATTACTTTATAAATGCAGGAAAGCTCCCCGGTGATTCGTGGATAAAGATTCCTGATATTTCTGGTGGCAGAATTGTTGGGGAGGTTTGCCATTTTGTTGATGTCTTTAACTTTCTTTCAAATTCTCAGGTAGTCAGGGTATATGCCAGTGCGTTAAAAACAACAAAAGATGATTGGGATGATAATGTTTCTGTTGTACTTGAATATGGTGACGGAAGCCGGGCAACAATAATTTACACGAGCATGCCGGATTATTCAATTCCAAAAGAAAGAATGGAAATACACAAGTCTGGAATTTCTGCATTTCTTGATAACTTTAAATCCTTACACGTATATAGCGGAGGCAAGAAATCAGGTTTTAAAGACAACACAGTCAGCAAAGGGCACAAAGAGGAAATGAAAGCACTTGTCAATGCTTTGAAAAATGGGCAGCCTTCACCTATATCTTTCAGGGATATATACAACGTTACGCTCACAACCTTTAAAATAAGGGAATCAATGAGAACAGGCAAGCCAATTGAAGTAGAGGAGTTGTAATATTCAATCTGTCCTTACGCATGTGTGAAGTGTTCGTGTTTTCCTCTCAACAGTTCCTGAGCTTTAAATAGCTTGTATATTATACTCAGGAATTAAGTAGAAAGACAAAAACTTGAGATTTATACTGCGTAGAGTTTCTTTTATTTCAAAAGTTCTTTAATTTTATCCCATATCCTTATTATTTCAGCGGCGGCAGGAGTTTTTGAATCGTATTCAACAATTGGTATGCCATGTGAAAGTGCTTCAACAACCTTTTCGTCAAATGGTATTTTTCCCACTATGGAATATCCTGCATTTCTCACAAAAGAGGTTATTTCAGCACTCTTCTCCGGGTTCAAATCATATTTATTAATGATAACAAAAGGTTGTATATTAAAGTGCTTCATAAGGTCCAACAGCCTCTTCAGGTCAAGCAGGCCTGATTGAGTGGGCTCTGTTATTGCGATGGCGCTTCTTATTCCCGTTAGGGTAGAGTTTACCGGGCATCCTATACCGGGCGGCCCATCAATAATGATATAGTCAAGCCTGTCACGTTGAGCTATGAACATCGCTTGCTTTCTTATAACAGTGACCATTTTTCCGCTGTTTTCCTGTCCTACTTCAAGCATACCATGCACCATCACACCATATTTTGTTGTTGAAACGAACCAGTGTCCTGCGAGAGAGTCTTCCATCCTGATAGCTCTTTCAGGGCATTTTCTCATACACAGTTGACATCCATCACAGGCCACTTCATCCACGCTGTATTTTCCATCTATCACGTTAATAGCATCAAATCTGCATATTTTTCTGCATATGTCACACGAAGTGCATTTCTTTTGGTCTATTACAGCGGTTTTCATACCGTAAAAATCCGTTGTAGAATTAATCTGTGGTTTAAGTAGTAAATGGAGACATGGTGCGTCAACATCCGCATCAGCCAGTACTTTACTACCTATAAGCACTGCGAGAGATGCGCTGAGAGTTGTTTTTCCTGTACCGCCTTTCCCGCTGACAACTGCAAATTCAATCATTGCACTTCTTCCTTTATTTTAGCAAATAAATTCTCAAATTGGATGCGGAATTTACTGTCAAACTCAGGCAAGGTTATCCCATTTGCATAAGCTCTGGCATACTTTCTGTCAAACGGTATTTTTAAAAGTATTGGTATGCCTGATAAAGCGGCAAATTTATCAACGTCCGAATAATCGGGAAGTGCCTTATTTACGATAATTCCCATTTTTTTGTGCATTTTTTTCCCGATATTATATACAATTTTAAGGTCAAACAAGCCGAAGGGCGTGTCTTCAGTAACGAGAATGATATAATCTGCATCTTTCATTGAATGTATAACAGGACAGGATGTTCCGGGAGGCGCATCAATTACCGTAATTTCATTGGGATTTTCTTTTAATACTTTTCTCTTTACCCATCTTATAGCATCAGTTGTCACATATTCACCTATATTCAATCTTCCTTCATAGAAAGTTATATTGTCTCTTTGGCCTGTGCTCATAACCCCGATATATCTCTGTACTTCATTTATGGCATCGAACGGACACATGTGATAGCAAGCTCCGCAACCTCTACACAATTCGTCGAATACTTTAACCTGCTGTGTGTTTTTATATACGAAAATAGCACTGTAAGCGCATACCTTCTGGCACACACCACAAAAAGTGCATTTTTCCATATTGATGGACGGAAGCGGAAGCCATATCATTTCTTCTTTTTGAACAGGAACTTTAAGAAAAATGTTAGAATCTGGTTCTTCTACGTCAAGGTCAACATGCGTGACTTTAATATTTTCAGAAATTGAAGCAGTTAGCGAAGTCGATACGGTGGTTTTTCCAGTTCCTCCCTTTCCAGACGCAACAGTTATATACATATATCTTCCTTTCTATGCAGTTTAATTTTTAATTAGAGCGTTTAAAGTAAAACTAATTAAGATTTACCACCAGCCGAAACCGCCTCCAAAGCCCCAGTTCCTTCTGCTCGGAAGTCCTGTCCATGGGCAGTAGCCATATCTGGCTCCAAAGCCACGTCCAAAACCTCGTCCAAAACCAAAGCCCCGACCAAAGCCACGTCCAAAACCGAAGCCGTATCCGCGTCCATACCCAAGGCCTCTTCCATATCCAAAGCCGTATCCGAAAGCTGGATAATACCCATATCCAGAGTAGCCACCAGGTACATATCCGGGATAGCCGGGAGTGTATCCTGCAGCGCCTGGATTCATATATCCCATTGCATTCGGCATACCCTGCGACTGTTGCAACTTCCCCTCCTTTAGCATTTCTATGCTTTCTTTAACAGTTCCGTTGTTAGTAAAGTAAAAAGGAATGCCAGTGGCCAGAGCTGCCTGCTGGGCATTAGGCCCCAAATTGCCTGTAATAACAGCTTCTGCGCCCTGCGATAATACGAATTGTACAGCCTGAGGCCCGGCACCACCTACAGCATTGGCTGCAGGATTTGGCAAGGCCTTGAATTCCATGGTATCAGTATCAACGATTATAAAATACGGACATCTCCCGAACTGCATGTCAACAGGAGAGTCCAATTCCTGACCCTGTGCTGTTACTGCAACTTTCATTTTTCCACCTCCTCTTTGAAAATGATTTTCATTATCATAAGTATTAATATTTTAATACTTTTTGCTCGTAATGTCAAGTCCCTATCAGAAACCTCTTCCACCTCCACGACCATAGCCGCCTCCACGACCATAGCCGCCTCCACGACCATAGCCACCTCCACGACCATAGCCACCTCCACGACCATAGCCACCTCCACGACCATAGCCACCTCCGCGACCATAACCACCTCCAGGTCCCATACCGGGCCCGGCTGGTGGCATACCTGTTGAAGGTGTATTTTGTGATAGCTGACCGTTTTTAAACATTTCTATATTTTCCCTCACACTACCACCATTTGTAAAGTAAACAGGTATACCTGATGCCATGATAGCCTGTTGGGCATTTGGTCCGACACTGCCTGTTATAATGCCGTTTGCCCCCTGTGACATTACAAACTGAACTGCCTGAGGTCCGGCACCTCCTGCCGCATTCGCAATTGGATTGGGTATTGACTGAAATTCCATTGTATCGGTATCCACTACAATCCAGTAAGGACATCTTGCAAATCTCAAATCTACAGGAGACTCAAGGTCAGGTCCCTGTGATGTTACAGCTATTTTCATATCGCTACCTCCTTTTGATAATGATTTTCATTCTAATATTATAAGGCTTAAAAACCGAATAAACAAATTATAATGTTTTGTTGGTAATTATTTTTAACAAGTACGAAGCGAATATATAAATTTTAATTTTCAGAATGAGTACAGGTATCTGCTTATCCTATCTTCCGAACCTGTTAACGGATTATATGTGTAAATCGAGATATTATGCATGCCCTCTGCCGTTGAAATTGGCACCAGTATGCTTGCTACATTTGAAGTGTCTACAATTAGGTCGTTATCCAGGTATATCTGTACATCATAGCTCTCTTTATCGTCTATTTTTACATAAAGGGGTATTTCTCCAGCATATATGGCTCCATCTTCTATATTTGTTGTTATCGGATTGAAATAGAGTGCATTGTAATAATTGGAGCTTTTATATTTCATAAGGTATATGGAAAAAAATACGGTAAAAGTCAGAGCAGGGGCAATTAAAAACTCTATTATTCTTTTTCTCTTTTTGTACTTCAATCGTGAAATAGCTGATTTCACTCTTGTGTCAAGTTCAAAAGGCGCTTTTATAACGGGAAATTGGCTTAATATTTCATCCAATTTATCCGGTTTGTATTCCAACAAACTCACCTCCCAGATATTTTTTTAATTCATTTTTAGCCCTGTTTATCCTTGATTTTACAGTGCCTATCTCAATTTTCAGTATACCTGAAATTTCTCTGTATGAAAATCTATCGAAATAGAACATTTTTATGATTTCTCTGTGCTCAGGCTTGAGTTTTTCCATTGCTTTAAAAACCTTTGTCCTTAATTCAACATCTTTTCTGTTGTCAATGCTGAGCACATCTCCGAGCTCTTCTGCTGACAAGTGCCTTTTTATTTTTTTCGATTCATTAATGGTTGTGTTGCGAGTTATAGAAAAAATCCAGGTTGAAATTGAGGATTCACCCCTGAAAGTTTTAAGGCCTTTGTATATTTTTATAAAGATATTCTGCGTTATATCCATTGCAGTATCCCTGTCCATAACCCTCCAGAATACATAGTTATAGACTCTATCTTTATATTGTTTATATATATCATCAAATTCTTCCACTACTTTCCTTTATACATGTGATTAGACATATCAAAAGGTAAATTTGTTCCCTGTTTTTTGATTGAACGTGTAGTTTCCATCATATTATAGCAATATATAAAGATGATAAACCATAATTCTATCGTATGCAAATTGTTGTCCATTTTGTACGGGATTGGGCTGCGGATATGGTATTTATCAGTTAAAATGTCTAAAAAAAAGCGCTTGGGTTCCCGTGTCATATCTATTGGCAATATAGAAATGGGGGGCACGGGAAAAACACCCCTTGTTATGGAAATCGCAAACAGACTTCATAGAGCAGGGAAGACCGCAGTAGTGTTAACAAGAGGTTATAAAAGAAAGAGCAGACAGTGTACTTTTGTTGATACAGAGCATAATGTTGAGCTTTTTGGGGAAGAGCCGTTTCTGATTAAAAAATATGGGGGAGTCCCTGTATTTGTTTGTGCAAAAAGGGAGAGGGTGTCTGAATACCTTAAAGACATGCCTGATTTCTTTATCATGGATGATGGGTTTCAGTATTTAAAACTGCACAGGGATGTTGACATTGTAATTATATCAAAGGCACTCGCAACAAATGGAGATAAGCTTTTCCCCTCAGGTTATCTGCGTGAGCCTGTATCTGCGGCAGAAAGGGCTCAAATAATTGTTGTAAATTGGAGATTTGATAGGTCTGGGAAATTGAATGAGTACTGGAAAAATCTCGGAAAGCCTTTGTTTAATATGCACTACAAAGTATCTGGCATATTTGATGCCAGAGACAAACCTGTGCACATTAAGCAGGGTAGTAGTGTGGCACTGATTTCAGCCATAGCTAAGAACAATGAGTTCAGAGATGCTGTAGAAGGTATGCTAAATCTCAGAGTATCTTCCCATTTGTCTGCGAGAGACCATCATTATTTCAATCACCTAAAAGTCTTGGATTTCATCAGGTCTGTTAAAGCAAAAGGAGTAAAATACATTATAACCACTGATAAAGATTTTGAGAAGCTGAGGCTTAACAATGTGCTTCGTATGAGATTGGGTGTGGAAATTGATGATACATTTTTCTCATTTATCCATTTTGAAGAACATAAATATCCCCGGGATTAGAAACACTACGTCGGCAGCTGTTGATGCTGTTATCGGATCTAATTTTCCAATTTGCCCCAATAATTTTGTACCCTGGAATACTCCCCAGTATACAAAAGCTGTTGCGAGTGCAAGGCCGAATGCGGCTGCTTTTGCCCTGCTTTTTGTTAATGAGCTGAGACTCAGAGAAAACAAAAGCATAATAAAACAGGAGATAGGGAACGTATATCTTGTGTAGTACTCTACCAATTCTGCCGTATAAGAAATCCCTGCTTTTTTTTTCTTTTTAATGAGTTTTTTCAAATCCCTGGCAGTCATATAGAGTATGTCACTCGTTCGTGTGAGAAATTCAAATGGAGATATATCAAGTTCAGGATATGCCTTTATGGAGAATGTGGCGACAGAATCTCTAATATTTCCTATCACTCTTTCTGTTCCCTGCTCAAGTATCCAGTGTTTGTCCCTGTATTGACCCTTTTTTGCGTCAATGCGGCGTACTAATTTTCCCTGTTTCCCGAAGTCCAGTATGGTTATATTATCCGCGGTATTTGTCCTTCTTGTAATATATCCGAAAAAGTAGAGCCTGTTTTTCCAGAAAAAGCTCAAATCACGGGCAAAGCGCCTTCCGAATATAGGTGGCCTTTTTTCAATTTTCACCCTGTTTACAACCCTTGATCTGTTAAAACCCGGATAGCCCAGGTATTCTGCAACTGTAAAGTCAAGGACAGAATTTATCGCTCCCAGAACGATTATTGGCATAAACAGGTGTATTAGGCTTATGCCAGAGGCTTTTACAGCGAGAAGTTCATTTTTTCTTGCGAATTCGCTTATAATTAGAAATATTGCCAGAAGTTGTCCAACCGGAAACATAAGATTAAATATATAACCTGTTTGCAATCCATAATATTCCAGTATCAGGATTATGCCAGTTTTATGTTGTACAAAATGGTCTATGGTGTCG
>JALTEL010000179.1 GCA_027073945.1 Caldifarciminota bacterium
GTGGTTTGGCAAAATTGATATGAATATATGGTTAATACTTGCCTTAACTTATATATCAATAAACACGCTACATAAGTATCTTGGAGGCAAATATGGGAAGTAAATTTGCAGTTATGATGCATATATGTGGAACAGACTTTGTGGGACATGGGGATACTATAGAAGAGGCAAGGCAAGATTTGGCGAATTTTTATATTAGGACAATGAATGATTTAGCAAATAGGGACGAGAGGGAATTATCCGAAGATAATATTCATTTTAGGAATTGCCTATTAGCGAATGCGGGGGTGTTAGATGGCTGATGTAGAAGTTGGTACAACTAATATAGATATATATGGGAATATAACATTAGAACAACTTTATACTAATATAGGAAATGATTCTATATTAAGTAAAGACACATCGCAGGGCTATCCTATTTATACATTACATTCGACACATTATTTGAACATAAAGAGTGGTGGAGTTTTAACGATAGGCAACCCGAATGATTTTTCATATCACGAGGAGCTATGGTTTGATGTAGACGGGACTTACCATATAAGATTTAATGTGTTCAGAGGCGGGACATTTAATATGTATGGAAATACTGTATTAAATGAAAGTATAGATGCTTATACACACAATTTAGATGATTGGTATGGGAATATTAATATTATAGGTGACGATACTTATAAACCTACAATAAAAAATAGCTTCTACCATTATGCTTCTAATGATGGAGACCAATATTATTATAAAGCAATTTTCAAAGATTTAATAGCAACTTATGGAATGTGGTTTCAATTCCAAACCGTAGGGAAATCTCCACATAAAATTATAATAGACTCTTGCATATTTTCAGGATATAAAAGCAATAATAAGTCGGGATATTTTGTAAAAAGTGGGGCAGAATGTAATTCATTAGAAATTAGAAATTGTGAAATATATAATTTTACTTATGGCGTACAAGGGTGGAATAATAATACTATATTTGAAAATAATTATGTTCATGACTTAAATGGAAGGGCTGTTGAATTAAGTTCGGCGAGTGAAGGATACACAAGAATAGCTGGTAGCAATTTTGAAAGATGTAATGGTGCAAGTGATACAAGTGGGAATAATATTCCTATTAAATGTTATCCTGGCGATTATATTTTGCATTTATTAAATAATACAATACAAGATGTCGGTTGGGCTTTGTATATAGCCGGGGGCGAAATATGGATGGATGAAAATAATAATATACAAGAGAAATATTATAATCCTAACAATTTGGATATTCCTATATATTTGACAAAACAAAGAATCCTTTCAATCAAAGACGCCGACGGAAATGATTTAACAGGGGCATTAGTTAGCATAAATAATGAGCAATATAGGACTTATACATACGAGCCGGGCTTGGAAATAACAGAGAAATATGCAAAATATAACTGGGATACAGGAGCATGGGACGATTATACGGATACGATGAGTGTGACAAAAGAGGGATACACATGCTACACGGGAGGAATAACAGACACAATAATATTATTCGAGACAGGAAATGAAACATTAAACAAGATTGAATCAATAGAAATATATCCCCCCGAAGCAACGATAAAGAACAGCAAAACAGACATCACAGGAACCAGTAATCCCCTGAATAAAATTGACACGATAACAATAATTGATTATAATCAAATGAAAGTGGAGGCACAATGAATGCAATACTCGGCACAAGTAAAAAAATAATAATAACAACACAGGAGCAAGCAGATGCTGTAACAATTACAGTTATTAATCCAAGCGGACAAGAAATTATAACAGATGCACCTGCGACGAACGAAAGCGTAACAACCTGGAGCTATATATTTTTCACGGATGAATCCTGGGAAGCGGGCAAATATAAAATTATAGCAAAGCAGACCACAAATAACATCCCGACAGTCGACAGAACGACACTTATTTTTGAAAAACCATGAACATCGACTTATTATTCCGAGAGACACAGAACAGCAAAAGCAAGAAAAAAATCATGAAAGCAATGGATAGGATGTGGAGCCATCTTATATTTGCAACTTATGGGAACCGATGTGTATTATGCGGAAAACCTGCGGTGGACTCCCATCATATTATACGACGTTCAAAAAGCAACGCTCTGCGATATGACATTAAGAACGGAGTTCCACTTTGCAAGGGGTGTCATTTTTTCGGAATACACAAAGGGAGCACGGAACATCACAAAGCCCTATTAGAATGGATAGGCGAAGAAAAATATGCTTATTTGCAACAGAAAAAGAATGAATACACAAAAATGAACATAAGCAGCCTACGGGAAAGAGCAAAAGAATTATACGAACAACTCAAAAAGGCGGAACAATGAAATATAAAATCATGGGTATTGTTGCAGGTATCGGATTACTCCTGGCATTAATAAGCGGGATCACGGGAGAATGCAATCACGAGCCAATCGTGATACACGACACAACAATCGTGATTGATACAATAACACGCACTGATACAGTCTATCAGCCCGCCCAAACAGATACCATCGTGATACAAGACACAAGCTATGAAGCGAAACAATCAATTTATAAATTTTCACGTGGAGGATATGCAAAAGTTTGGTATATTCCACGCAGAGAACTATTCAAATGGGATGTCAGAGAACCAAAGCCTATTGTTATCACTAAAACCCACTATCAAGAAATTAGAATCCCCACAATAGATTATAGGGCAACAATCGGAGCAGGCATTATAGGAATCATAACGGGAGCAATCCTTATTACAATATATAACAGATAGGGGGGCAAATTCCAATTGTCAGGCGATAACGCCCAGACCACCATAAAAGAATACCCCAAAACAAGAAAAGCCTCCCTCCGCCCATATATGAAACAAATAAAATTAATCACAAAAGGCTTGACTTTTATAAAAAAAAGCGTTATTATTAAAAAAAAGGAGGCAATATGACCGAGCAAGAACACAAGGCAATACTAAAGAAAGCGGGAGCCAAACCGATAGCCCATTATAAAATACACACACAGCTAACGGGAAAGACAACGGCGGGGCTTCTTTTGTCACAAATTGTGTATTGGCTATTCCGAGGCAAAGACTCAAAAATTTATAAAACCGACAGGGAGCTACAGGAAGAAACGGGGCTCACGGACGGAGAGATGCGAGGAGCAAAAGCAATATTAAAAAAGCTCCCATTTCTAACACTCACACGAGAAGGCTCCCCAGCACGCACATATTATCAAATGGATTGGATAAAATACAATCAAGCGGTATCCCAGATTAGTAAAAATAACGAAACTGGATACGCAAAAATGACGAAACTGGATACGCAGAATTCACGAAACAAGATACGCAAAAATCACGAAACAAGATTAGCAAAAATTACCAAACAAGATACGCAAAAATTACCAAACAAGATTAGCAAAAATAACGAAACTCTATATACAGAGAATACTACAAAGACTACAACAGAGAATACTACAGAGACTACTACAATAAATATCGTGCGGCAAACAAGACAAAAGCAAATTCATGAAATAACAAAATATTTGAATAGCAGGCTCAAGGAAATCAATGGCAAGGAAGGAAAATATAGGGCAGATAGTTATGAGATGCAAAAGCTATGCAAAGCGAGACTCAACGAGGGATACACAGTCGAGGATTTCAAAACAGTCATTGATAACATGATAATGGCATGGAAGAACCGCCCAGAGATGCATCAATACTTACGTCCCGTGACACTTTTCTCTCCAACGAAATTCGGGGGATATTTGAACCGAACAGTAACACCAGCGGACAAGGGGATTGTATCAAGAAAAACTGAGAAGAACATACAAATACTCAAACAGATGGAGGATTTATGAATAGAAACACATTAAAACAAGCTCTCATAATGCTTGCAGAGATATATGAAAAAGACATAACACAAGCGACGCTTGAAGCGTATTGGCTTGTCTTACAAGAAAAAGAAGATAGAGAATTATTACAAGCGGTTAAGAACCACATTAAAAAGAGTAAGTGGTTTCCGAAACCTTCAGAATTGCTCGAAGAAATCGAAGGGGATATGACATATAAATCCGAGAAAGCGTGGAACGAAATACAGGAAGCAATAAACCGATACGGAATATATGAAAGTGTCGAATTTGCAGACACAAAAATAAACGAAGCGATACAACTGCTTGGAGGATGGGTAGCGATAAACATGATCCCAGTATCAGAAGTGGAATACAAGAAAAAGGAATTTATGAAAATATATCAAACATGCAAGGGAAAGGCAATGCACTTGCCTGGAATAACGGAGGCACAAAACACATTCAATGGCTTTGATAAATATGAAATCCATAAAATCGGATACGGAGAGAAAAAGGTAATAACACACAAGACAGAACCAACCCCAGAGCCTCCCGAAGAACTGGTAGCGATAGATATCGAGGGAATTGTAGACGATCTGGCAGAAGAAAAAAAAGTGAAAAAAAGTGAAAAAAAATAAAAAAAACCTTTGACAAAATAGACAAAAAGTGCTATATTTAGATAGTAAGAAATTAAACAGGAGGCATAATGGACAGAGTGGATTACGACACAGCGAGATATTACGCAGAGCAAGAGAGGGCGGGGCAAGAATATGAAGACGCTCTCGACGAAATGGGGTATTATGATGAGGAAAGGGACTACGCCGAGATGGTCATCGAAGAGGATTTCCTCGGAGAATGGGACAGCTATAAACGGGTAGTTTATAACAAGGGAATAAATCCCATAGCTTACTGGTTTATTTGGAAGTATGCTGGGAATTACAAAGACGACACACCTATAGCTGCAGAAGAAAAAGAGACAGCATTTGAAGGTTTGTTTTATTTAATCGAGGCTAACTGGGATCTGGACGAAGGGATATTTAATGATCAGCAAAAAATGGCAATAATGTTTGCCTACATACACGAACAAAAGGAATTTAATACAACATTGGATTATGTGGATACTCTCAACGAGCTTGAGAGAATGAGAAAAATAGAAACGAGAAAATAGGAGGCGATATGAAGCTAAAAGATTACAGAAAGCAAAAAGGACTAACGCAGAAACAACTTGCTAAACAACTCGGAGTGAGCCAGCAGAAAATAAGCAAATGGGAAAAAGAAGGGAAAACTATCGAGGGGATTGACAAGACAGGAAGAAGCTATAAAGTCGGCAACATTGTTCAGTTGAAGACTTGGGAAGAATTGCAGCATGCCCCTGGTTTCGTTGGAATCGACGAAGTCGGGGATTTACAATTCCCATATAATTATTTCACAAGGGAAATGGAAAAAGCCCTCAAAAAAGACAGGGAAGTTGAGATTATTGGTGTAGCAAAAGACCCGACAACTAAGTATGAAATTAAATTGAATGGCAATTACTATCGCATTTATCCCGAATGGATAAAACAGGAGGCAGGCGTGAAAAAAGAAAAAGACATAATTTTACATTTTGAAAAATTCGTAGACAAGGACGGAAACAAGAAGGCAAGGCTTATAGAAGCTGAGAATATTATGCCGTTTAGCAAACTCCCCAAAAGCTATTTGCAGGATGCTCCTTTTTTTTACAGGGACAATCATACCAAGCGTGAAATATATGTAAACACGGGAAAGAACGCAAGATGGTATGTAGTGGGAGATGAACTGGAGATTGAGGAAGTAAATGCGATGACAGAGGCTATGAGAATAGCCGCAGACAGATTACACAGAATTAAAGACGGGATCAGGAAGGCAAAAGAGGAATGGCAGGGAGAAATGGAGGTAAGAATATGAAAATTAAAACTTATAGAAGCATTAGGAAATTAACACAAAAACAGCTGGCGGACATTGTAGGAGTTTCTCAAGTGACGATTTCAAAGTGGGAAAGACAGGAAAAGCATGTTGGAGAAATTATGACGAGCCCGATAAAACAACACAACTCACCTGTCCTCAAGTTTCCTAAGAACGAGAAAAAAAGAGTGTTAAAATTCCATAAATTTATAGGAATGAACGGGCAGAAACTTGTTATTATAGAGGACTACGGAGCCATAAAAGAAAAAGACAAATTCCCAAGGCAGTATCTGGAAATGAACGGAGCAAAAATATGGAGAGAAGGCAAGGGAGCATACGCTGAGAAGGGAGGCAAGAAATATATCCTTAACGAAGCAATGGACGAAGAGACTTACAAAATATGTAAAAGCATTATTAAAGAAGCAGGCGAAAGACTCAAGAAAATTAATCAGGAACTTGAACGTAAAGCAAAGGAATGGAACGGAGAAGAGACCGTCCAATTTTAACAGGAGGCAGAAGATGGATAAAGTAACGAACCCAAGAAGCATTATAGAACGAGCAAGGCACATGGCAGGGATGACGCAGGGAGATGTAGCAAAAGCCCTCGGAGTAAGCAAACAGACTATCTGGAGATGGGAAAATGTGGCTCTACCCCATTTAGCAAATCTTATTAGATTAGAAGATTTATACGGGGAAGCAATTATTGAGCCATTAGTAAAACAAATAAGGGAGGGAATATGATACAAATACCCGAAACAATCAAACAAGAAGTCGAAAAGCTGGAGACCATCAAATTGAACCGTGAAATAAAGACAAAAGAAGATTATCATGAAGCAGAGGACATTTTGAAACAGCTAAAGACCGCCTATAAGACCATAGAAAATAAAAGAAAAGAACTCACAAGACCACTCGATGAAAGCAAAAGGAAAATAATGGAATTTTTCAAACCGCCCTTAAAACTCATAAAAGATAGACAAAATGCAACAGAATATGAAATGCGTGGCTACCTTGCAAAAGAAAGGGCAAAAAAAGAAGAAGCAGAAAAGAAAATCAAGGAACTACGGGAAAGGGCATTAAATGGAGACGAGAAAGCCCAGCAGGAAGTCGTAGAAAGCATAGCGATCAAGAAAGAGGAACCTACAAGAGCAGCCACAAGAACGATTTATACTTTTGAAATAACAGACGTGAGCCAAATTCCAAGGGAGTATCTAATTCCAAACGAAAAACTTATAGGAGAAATTGTTAGGCAACAAAAAGAACAGACCACAATCCCTGGAATTAAAGTCGTAAAAAAAATAACCATTGTTAGCAGATAGGAGGCAATATGAACATATACCAGAAAAAAAGCAAAATCATGCAAGAAGTCACGACTTTATTCAAAGATTTACATGTAAAATACAAAGGAACAGATTATAGAGGAGTGAGTGAAAGCACCGTGTTGGGAGCAATACGTCCTGCTCTTATCAAGCATGGGGTAGATATCAGCATAGTCAAAATAGAGCAAATGGACAGCTATGACCCGAACAGAATGCGTTGCAAATATACAATTAGATGGACAAACATAGACGAGCCAACGGATTTCATAGAGACAGAGGCTGTAGGAGACGGACAGGACTACGGAGACAAAGCCCCTGGCAAAGCGAACACCTATGCATTGAAATATACGCTTCTTAAAAACTTGCTGATTATGACAGGCGATGATCCCGACCTTCAAAGCTCTGAAGAATTATTAGATAAAATGAAAGCGAAGAAAAAACAAACAGTCACCCCGACCAAAACAAACAACAGTAAGTATTTAACAAAAGAACAGTCAGAATTATTCGGAAAGCTAATCAAAAGCAATGGGTTATCAGTGGCGGAAGCGAAAAAGGAACTTCAGAAGCTCGGTATCGAGGGACGTGTTGAAATAGACAAACTCAAAAAAGCAGACTTAAGCAAAATCGACATTAGGATGGTAGAAGTTATAAATGATTTCTTAGATATCTACGAGGCAGAATGAAATACAGAGCAGAAGACCACACATACTGGGAGGGAGACATTCGTCTCCCTTCCGTAACCGAGATAATAAACGCAGGGAAAGATATGAGCTGGATAAACCCACGATATACGGAATACGGAACGGAAATACACGAACTTGTATATCGGATTATTACAACGAAAAAGGGGGACAACGAACACCCAAAAGAAACCCAGCAAATTATCAAGTTATTACATCAAATTGAACCTGTCTCAGCAGAACAAATTGTTGTCAATGAACCGTTACAATATGCAGGGCGATATGATATCTTGGCAAAATACCAAAATCGAGAAGCTATTATAGAAATAAAGACAGGCTATTATAAAAGGGATCACAAGTTACAGCTGATTCTTTATATGCTTGCATTACGAGAAGAGCAAGCGATTGAAGAGGAGCCCAAACTAATATATTGCAGGATATCAGAATCAAAGGGTTATGAATTCACAGAGTTACGATACACGGAACAAGACGTGGCAGAGGCAATAGACAAGGTTTATGCCTTCCACTTTGGAGGATACAATGTATAAAAACACGGTAATGATTACAGGCAGAGTGATAGACGCAACAGAATACGACAGTCTAACCAAAATAACAATAATGATAGGCAGAAAAATCAAAGGAGAGTGGCAAAATGACTTCTTTAACATAATAACATTTGACAAATACAAGTTTGAAAAAGATGACATTATAGATGTTTATGGAAGACTGATACAAAACAAGTGGCAAGTCGAAGGAGAGAACCAAAGCCAAGTGGAAATAATTGCAGACATGATAAAGCAGGTAGGACATTATAAACGTAAAGAGCAAAGCAGAGGCATCTATGTCGAGGATGAGGATGGCAATGTTGAAGAGCTGGATACACAATGGTAAAAATGAAAAGGGGAGACGGTTTCAAATCGTCTCCCTCCCTTAAAGAAGACAAATCATGAAACAAATAACAATAGGAGAGCTTGAAGAGAAACTGGAAAAACTGCCAAGCCAAATTTTTGAAGCAGAAAAGAAGTATCTGGCGGCAAAAGAAAAATATGAGACTATCTCGGATGCCTACGATATCCAACTTGCAATAGAGAAGGTCAAGGTGCAACGGGATCCTGACATATCGAATATATTTGCAAAAGATTTAGCTCTTGCGGGAGACGTCATACAGGATTTGATTATAAGGAAGCGAGAAGCCCAGACCACGATGCTAAAATGGATGGCAGTGTATAACAAGTTAGACCGAGAATTTTTTGATGTCGTATAGTATAAAGTTAGATAGACCAGATATTGTTTATGAAATATAAGGGAGTAAAAAGGTAAATTAATCATTATAAAGGAGGTGCAATAATGAAATTCGTACTTGGAGCATTTGTGGGATTTGTGATAGGAGCATTGGTTAGCGGCATAGTAGTTTTAACATATTTGATAAGGAGGCAATAATGAATAATAAAGAGATATACAAAATTATGTCCGTAGTAACGGGAATTGAAATTAAGGCTTTACAAAGGGCAAGAGAAGTCAAGATAATAAGACCGTCGGAGGTCATTGAGATAGTAAAAAATGTTTTAGAAGGAGGCAAAAATGACGATAGCGGAAATTGAAGAACGCCTTGAGAATCTCCCAGATGAAATTTATGAGGCGGAAAAGCATTTAATCCGAGCGCAGGCAGAATATGAACACTTCAAAAGCACCTTTGAAACGCAAGTGGCGATTTGTAAGGTGAGGGTGCAAGAAAACAAAAATATCCCTAACAATTTTGCAAAAGACATCGCCTTGTCGGACAGTGCAGTAATTGACATAAAGCA
>JALTEL010000180.1 GCA_027073945.1 Caldifarciminota bacterium
AAAAGCACGAGAAAATCTCTGATGTTTTTCTATGTCAGACGGATTTATAAATTTCAAAAGAAGTAGGAACAAACTGATCATTTGTCTTTTCAAATTTCCTGCTGTATAATAATCATATGTCATTGACGAAAAAATTTTTCGATTCCCTGTTCATTATACATAAAAAGGCGAGACTCTCACTGTGAAAATCCGGCAGGAAAGAAACAAAAGCTTTTTTGAGGATTGTATATGCAATACTTTGCATATGAGCAGATTGTCAGAAAAATCGCCGACAGAGAAGTAAACAAAAAAGGAGGTGCAAAAGATGTTTGATACTGGAAACACAGCATTCATGCTGGTTGCAACAAGTCTTGTAATGTTGATGACTCCCGGCCTTGCCTTCTTCTATGGCGGACTCGTGAGCAGAAAAAATGTCCTCGCAATCATGATGCAGAGTTTCGTATCAATGGGCTGGACAACCATATTATGGGTTACCGTGGGTTTTACGATGTGTTTCGGTAAGGATATTGGCGGAATAATAGGGAACGGACAGTACTTATTCCTTCACGGAGTTACCACGCATACAGCTTTTGCATCAAACGCACATATTCCGCTTTTGGTTTTCATAGCATATCAAATGATGTTTGCCATTATAACTCCTGCGTTAATAACAGGTGCATTTGCGGACAGAGTTAAATTCAAGGCTTATATGATATTTCTTACAGTCTGGCTTCTCTTTGTATACTTTCCTCTGGTGCATATGGTATGGGGAGGCGGAATATTCCAGCAATGGGGTATACTTGATTTTGCAGGTGGCATAGTTGTCCATGCAAGTGCAGGGTTTGCGGCACTGGCCTCGGTATTTTTTATAGGAAAGAGGAACGTAAAAAATGCAAAACCGCATAGTATCCCACTGGTTGCTTTAGGAACAGCACTCCTGTGGTTCGGATGGTATGGTTTCAACGCGGGAAGCGAACTCAGGGTTGATGCTATAACATCCATTGCTTTTCTCAACACGGACGTTGCAGCATCTTTCGCAGCCATAACATGGCTTATCCTTGCACGCATATTTGAGAAAAAGCCAAAAGTAATAGGCATGCTCACAGGTGCCGTAGCAGGTCTGGCAACAATAACACCTGCTGCGGGATATGTGAATGTACCCACAGCAATGTTAATAGGAATAGTAGCTTCAATTGTAGGTTATATGGCCATTGCATACAAAAACAAAAGAGGCTGGGATGATGCCCTGGATGTCTGGGGTGTGCACGGCATGGGCGGATATACGGGTATATTACTACTTGGTCTTTTTGGAAGCATAGCGGTGAACTCGCACGGCACAAACGGATTATTCTTCGGAGGCTCGGGTTTCTTTGTAAAAGAATTTGTTGCCGTGACAATTACCGCAATATACGCATTCCTGTTCACCTATGTGGCTCTCTGGCTGATTAACAAAATCACCCCTGTCAGAGTTTCCGGAAAAGCTGAAGAAGAAGGTTTGGATAAATTTGAATTTGAAGAGGAGGCTTACGTTTAGTCATTTAGCCATACATTACATTAAATAAAGGAAAATTCGCACTTCACATAACAGCGGGTGCAGAGTTATACTCTACGCTTCTGAATTTACTCCCGGCAAATTTCATACGTTCTCCAACCCTTGTGTAAAACAATTTAATGGAGGTAGATAATTTATGAATTCAAGGAGAATACCAAAACTAAGGATAGGCGAACTTGAGGCTAACATACCAATTATTCAAGGCGGAATGAGTGTCGGTATCTCACTGTCAGGGTTGGCTTCAGCTGTGGCAAACGAGGGTGGCATCGGAGTTATTGGCGCTGCCGGGATTGGCATGCTTGAACCCGATTTCAGAACAAATTTCAGAGAAGCAAACAAAAGAGCATTGAGAAAAGAAATTAGAAAAGCAAAGGAAATGACAAACGGCATTATTGGCGTCAATATAATGGTTGCTCTCTCGGATTTTGACGAACTTTCGCTCGTGGCAGTCGAAGAGGGTGCGGATCTGGTCTTTCTCGGTGCAGGACTTCCGCTAAAGAATCCCAAAACCCTACCGTTGAGTAGATTGAGAAAGGTTTCCACAAAATTTGTCCCTATTGTATCTTCTGCAAGAGCCGCCAATATCATATTCAAATATTGGGCCAAAAACTACAATCATCTACCGGATGCTGTGGTAGTCGAGGGACCTTTAGCCGGGGGACATCTCGGCTTTAAAAAGGAACAAATAAACAATTCCGATTATAAATTAGAAAAAATACTTCCAGAGGTTATTTCAGTAATAAAAACTTTCGGAGAACAATTTGATAAAAGTATTCCGGTTATTGCAGCAGGAGGCATATATACCGGAGCAGATATTCACAAGTTTATCGAATTAGGAGCGCAGGGAGTCCAGATGGCAACCCGATTCGTAGCCACATACGAGTGCGATGCAGACATAAAGTTCAAGGAAGCATATGTAAAAAGCAAAAAAGAAGATCTAATTATAATTAAAAGTCCGGTTGGATTACCCGGAAGAGCCATACGAAACAAATTTCTTGATGATGTAGCAATAGGGATGAAAAAACCTTTTAAATGTCCCTGGAAATGTCTGAAAACCTGTGATTTTAAAAATTCACCGTACTGTATTGCCTTAGCATTAACCAATGCAAAAAAGGGAAATCTGGAAGAAGGATTCGCTTTTGCAGGAGCTAATGCCTATAGGGTTGATAAAATTATCTCCGTTAAAGGCTTAATCGAAACCTTATTGTCAGAGTATGAAATGGCGGTCTCCCGGTAAACGCTTCGCCTGATAGCACATACAGAGACTTTATACGAATTCGGCAAAGCAAAGCTTTACATCAGCTTAAGGCTGCGAACACTGATCATCCCTCTTCCTCAAAATTAGAGTTTACCGAAGTATCCTGATTATATTGTTTCATAA
>JALTEL010000181.1 GCA_027073945.1 Caldifarciminota bacterium
TCAAACGTCATAAAGACCATATAATAGCCCGTTGGGGCAATGATTACACCAATGCTTTATTGGAAGGGCTGAATGGGCTGTTTCAGGCTGCCAGGGCCAGGGCACGTGGATACAGGAATGTCCAGACCTTCATCACCATGATCTATCTCATCGCAGCGCCAATAGATCATTTACTGAAATCCACATGAAACGTCGAAGAACCTATTATTCTCGTTGTACCAGGTTTTGGTGCCCGAGTTGAGACCTTTCCACAACCTACCGAAAAATGCCACTCCAAAGAAGGCCTATCAAAAGGTGATCTGTCTGACGGGCGAAATTGACTCGAAATTTTTTCACGCTTCCACCTTGATCCCTTATTAAGAAGTCCGATATGTTAGCTACATTAAAAGGTTTCCTAAGACTCTTTTTCCCCCCGTTTCTTTTTATTATGGGTCTTGCATCGACACTGATAACTGCTTTTAAAGAAGCATCCTTTGGCCTTTATCTTCTTGTCTTTCTCGCTCCCCAACCAAACATTTACTACAAGTTTCATAGTTACCCTTTGGGTAAAGATTTAATTGATCTGCTCTTTGTCAGCGTTCTACTAGGGATGATTATACAAAAGAAAGGCTTTGCTAAGACGGGTAATTCACTCCTCATTACTTCATTCATTGGTGTTACTTATTTGTCTTTATGGAATAGCAGCATACGGTTTTCACTCCCCTTACCCATCAGTCATTCAAATAATTTATTATACGATTTTAAGAACTATGCTCAAATGATCATTTTTTATTTCCTTATTTTGAATACCTGCAAGAAACCTGATAAACAGAAGTTGCTAATCTTGCTTATCACATTTGTCACTTTATTCATTGCCGTCAGGTGCTATCGGAATTTTACGCCGCATGCTATGTTTTCGTATAATAGAAGGGTAGGGGGACCCTTTGAGACAGCTGGACTTGGTGCCAATCATCTTGGAGCATTTTATGCTGACTATTTGGCGGTATTCCTGTCTCTCTTTCTATTCGAGAAGGATAAGAAGAAAAAACTTTTATTCCTGGCGACGGTTTTGTTTGGGCTTCATCCTCTTTTTTTTGCATACTCACGTGGTGCCTATTTAGGTGCCTTTGCCGTTCTGCTATTATATGGAGTTCTTAGAAAAAGAGCCTTCCTAATTCTCATTTTTGTCCTCTGTTTAGGATGGCATACTTTGCTGCCTCAATCGGTTGTTGATCGGATTGACATGACGGAAAATAGCAATGGTAAGTTGGAACATTCGGCTGGAGGACGCTTAGACTTGTGGAAACTTGCCTATAGGCTTTTTGAACAGAACGTCGTGTTTGGAGTAGGCTACGGAGGGTACGCCCTGACCTATGGTGGCAAGACTATGAATTCATCTGTCTATGGCAGCGAACGGCTTCACAAGAGGCAAGATGTCCATAGCTTTTATATGA
The DNA here is from genome assembly GCA_027073945.1 of Caldifarciminota bacterium. Next base: position 1,434 of record JALTEL010000181.1, read on the forward strand.
GAACATTATGTGAGCAGGGGATCATAGGGTTTTGCCTCCTTCTAGCAATACTTTTGAGGGCTTTTCAAAGTGGTTGGAAACTCTATAGGATTGGAGAAACGCCTTTTCAAGTGGGACTTGGACTAGGTTTCCTTGGATGTGCCTTATCTGTAGTAGTTACAAACCTTTTTGGTGACCGATGGTCCTATTATGTGCTCGGGAGCTATTTCTGGATTTTTTGGGGCCTGGTGGATAGAAATTTATTGGATATTAAAGTGAAAGAAGACATAGGGACTTAAGCTTTTTCGCTGACAGCAATAGAAGTCTTTAGGTCAACAATTGGAGAATAAAAGGAAGTGTCAATAAAGCGTGCCTTAAACCAATCTTCGATTTATATGTTATTCCAAGCGATTGGCATGAGCCTGTCTCTCGTGACATTTCCTATTTTGACGAGAATATTCTCTGTAGAGGATTATGGCAATTTGGCGCTGGCTAACGCGACAATGATTATTGTGATTGCGCTTGCAAAATGCGGTATAACAACATCTTTTATAAGGCATTATCCTGAATATAGCTCTCAAACCGAAAAAGAGTATCTGTATTCCAGTTCCCTTTTTGGGATTACATCACTTTCACTTTGTGTGATTATAATCTATCTTTACGCTTTATTTATCTTCCGCGGTCTGATAAGCGCCGATTTACTAAAAGTATTGTTGATAGTCGGTGCCTTAATTCTATTAAAGAATCTCTATAATCTGTATGCAACCTGGCTTAGGGCCGAAGAAAAGGTGATTGAGTTAAGCTGGCTGGGATTTCTCAGTAAGGCCGCTACAAGCTTTGGCGGAATATTAACCTGTGTTATTTGGATAAAGGGCGTTTATGGTTTTTTCATCGGGATGCTTGCCGTTCAGGCCGTTGCAATCCTTTTTATAACGGTCTATTTTTGTAGAAGGCGTCTTTTGAAAATAGGCAAGATCTCCCTTTCTATTTTGAAAAAGCTGTATTTCTACGGTTACCCCCTCATATTCTATGAAGTATCATCGATGATTAACGATTATTCAGATCGATTTCTTATCAAATTTTTTCTCGGATCTACACAAGTTGGATTATATTCAGTTGGATATAATCTAGCAATGTATGCCCAGGCTTTGATAACCGCACCGTTGTGGATGGCCATATTTCCAATTTATACAAAGATGTGGGAGGAGGATGGGGAGGAAAAAACAAAGGCCTTTTTAAGTACGCTCTTGAAGTATTATTCGTGCATCGCGATACTAGTGATTTTCGGAATGTCTTTAACGAGCGACTGTCTGGTTAACGTTTTGGCTTCCTCAAAATATGCTGCCGCTTCGAAGATTGTTCCATTGGTTATCACAAGTGTCATGGTTTATGGCACATACCACATAACTGGTGCCAGTTTCTTTTTGTTGAAACAAACAAAAAGAATTGCTCTATATACTATTACGGCGGCCGCAATGAACGTCGTCCTTAATCTTTATCTTATACCAAAATATGGCATCTTAGGGGCAGCTTATGCAACAGTTGCTTCCTATGGTGCGTTGGCGGTGTCTATTACCCTTTATTCTAATAAGCACCTTAAGTTGAAATGGCCATACAAGGATATACTCTTCTATTTGGCCTTTGCAGCTCTAATGGCCACTGTTATGTACAACATTAGATTTGAAAGCGACTTATTAAACCTATTTGCTAAATCTTTCTCTGGTTTTGTTATATTTATCATTTGTATTTTGTTATATGATGCTAGTATTAGAAAGATATTTTTGTCAATACCTATGCGGGTAAAATCTTCACGACTGTTTCTAAAATTTATTAATGGAAGGATGAGGAGCTAAAGGGTAGATTGAGTATTGGTTAAACAAATATATTCTGCTTTTTCGGCCTAAAGGAAACACTAAGTTCATTTGGTATTGCAGAATTGACAGGAGATCAAATCATGGTTTCATTTTACGAGCATTACTGGCAAAAAAAGTAGGGAGTGCACTTGAGGATTTCGAGCTGAAATGGCCAATACTTCGTCACCATATGCCAAATAATCCGAGAGTGGTCCTCGATTTCGGCTGTGGTGACGGTCGAATAATCAAAGAAATGTTAGCTATTAATCCAAAATCGAAATACATTGGCCTTGATGTCTCTGACATAGCCTTGAAGGCAGCTAGAGCTTTTTGTCCTGAAGCCGAATTCTATAAAATCCACGATGGAGGCACTTTCCCTCTTTCAGACAGTACTGTCAATTTTATCTTTAGCTCTGAAGTGATAGAACATGTGTACGATACAAAAAATGCGTTTACAGAGATGCATCGGGTTTTGGTTCCTCAGGGTAAACTGTTATTAACTACTCCTTACCACGGCCTAATCAAAAATATCTTGATTGCTTTAATGAATTTTGAGAACCATTTCGACCCGTGTGGCCCCCATGTAAGATTCTTTACGAAAAAGTCTCTTTTTTCTTGTTTAACCAGTTCTGGCTTTTGTCTGCTTAAACATGGTTATTTCGGCCGTTTTTTTCCAGTTCCGCATTGTATTTTCGTCTTAGCTGAAAAGAAGTAGTTATTGTGTTTTGATAAATTAATGCAGCAACAACACTCGAAGGCTATCCCTTTTGCTTCCATTTTAAACATGCTTGTTTTCGCTTCGCTGAATGCCGCCATTGAAAGGTTTGCACAAACCCACTCATGTAGTATCTTTTACAGAGAGTGATATGTTCCGAAGAAGTCGCGCCATCTGGATAACTTGGGAATTTCAAAGAAGGTCCTTGGAATTGGCAGAAGCGTTCAATGCAAAACTCTGCCTCGTTCTCTATTCAAGAAGAAACCAAGTGTTTAAACCTTTCTTATTGTCATTGAGAACCTTAAAGATCATCTTTGTGAATCGGCCTCGGATAGTGTTCGTTCAGAACCCATCAAACATTCTAGCAGCTTTTGTATGCTTATTGCGGAAATTTCTTCGCTTTAAAGTAATAGTTGATCGGCATTCAAATTTTATTTTTTCGGATTCGGATGCCAGGCAATATTCGAGACTTTCTATGTTTATAAGCAACCAACTGAGCAATTTTTCCCTCAAAAATGCGGACTTGACGATTGTTACAAATAGGCACATTAAGGACCTTGTGGAAAAGGTAGGCGGAAAGGCATTTATTCTCCAAGATAAGTTGCCTTGTCTCAAAGCTGGTACAACAATCCCACTAAAAGGGAAAAACAACATTGTTTTCCCTTGCACTTTTAGCCCTGATGAACCAATTGACGAAGTGATTAAGGCCGCTGACTACCTGGACGATGAAACATACATTTATGTCACAGGAAACAGTCAAGGATACCTCGCAGGCAGTAAAATAGCGATTCCCCGTCAGATTATTTTTACGGGGTTCTTGTGTGAAGAAGAATACCAGAGTTTGCTATACTCATGTAGCTTACTATTGGCTTTAACTACTAGACCGCATACCTTGTTATGTTGCGCTTACGAGGCTGTGTCCCTATGCAAACCTTTTGTCTTATCCGATCATCCTGAACTCAAAGAATATTTCTATAAGGGAAGCGTAATCGTAGAAAATAGAGGTGAGAATATTGCAAAGGGAATTCATAAGGTAATATCAAACTACGACTTTTTCTCTAATGAAATTGCTGAACTGAAGAGGGAACTTGAAGAAAAATGGGACAATAGATTCCATAGATTAGAAGTGCTGTTAAATCGTTTGTAAGGCGTGGAAGATATGGAGAAAATAAGAATCAGCACAGTTTTTGTTATCCCATTTTACGATAAAGATATTTCTCAATTGGAAGATACCATTGAGAGCATCTTCTACTATATAAAAGAACCATTTGTGGTAGTTTGTGTCAATGATTGTAGGGATTCATCTATTTCCAACTTTCCATGGGAAAAGGCCGAGAATGTAATTATTTACAAGCCTAAAAAAACCAGTGGATGGCCTCGAAATACGTATGGGTCTATGTTTTGCAAGAAATACGAGGCTATGGAATACGCAAACAGCAATTTTGTTTTCGATTTTTTTATCTGTATGGATACTGACGCTTTGATCACAGGGAAGAATCTCTTGAAGGATATATATAGCAGATTAAAGCAAAGCGAAAGAGATATTGGTATTCTCGGATCATATCGGATAAGGGCAGACGACCAAAAAAGGACAAGATGGCAATGGGCATGTTATATGTTGTATTTGGTTTACATAAAAAAGGCTATTCCAAGAAAGTCCTTTTTTTGGCACAGTGTTATTGCAGAAGCTAAGAAAAATGGCTACCGGCTGGGGGAAAGTATGCTTGGCGGTGCATTTATGTTATCAAAAGAATGTTTCGACAGTATGAGAGCTTTGTTCCCCTATGAGAAGATAGTGGAAAATGATCTCTTTGACGTGGAGCTAGGTGAGGACGTAATTTTCAGTATTTTTGCCTATGCAAGCGGTTATAGGATTGGAGACTTTGGAGCGTCGGACGATCCACTGGCAATAGCTCAAAATTTTTTGCCAATTCCTAAAGAAAAGGTTATATCTCAAGGCAAGCAACTAATTCATTCAGTTAAAAGAGGATTAGAAGGCGAGTCAGAATCAGAGTTGAGATCTTTTTTTAGAAGTTACAGGAAATAACTTTGGAGTGAGCAAGCAACTATGAGTGTACCAGTATTAACATATCATGCCTTGTCGAAGGAAAGGGTAGGCAATAAGTATGTTTTTCATCGGCGGCTTTTTTATGATCACTTAGAATTTCTGTCAGCCAATAAATATAATTGTATATTAGTAGAAGATTATTATAAGAGTCTTGTAGATTCATCCTTTTCTCTTCCCCCGAAAACGGTTGTCATTACGTTTGATGATGGACACGATTCTGATTTTGAAATAGCTCTGGCTGCTCTAAGAAAATATCATTTCAAGGCTAACTTTTTTGTAACCACAGATTGGATAGGTAAACCTGGATACATGAAACAAAATCAAATAGTGGAGCTTAAAAAACAAGGTATGTCAATACAGTCGCATGCAAGAACTCATTCTTTTTTGGACGAAATGGGAACTGAGGAAATCTATCATGAGTTGAGGGATTCAAAAAAGATTCTTCAAGAGATAATAGGAGAAAAGGTTTCTTTCGTTTCTCTTCCCGGAGGCCGTTACGACAAAAATGTTCTAGATTGTGCAAAAAGACTAAATTATTTTGGTGTGTTTTCATCAAACCCTTATTCCGTAAAGAAAGTAGATGGCATTTATCTTATAGGCAGGACGATGGTAAAGGAAGTCGGCAACGGAAATGATTTCGCAAAGCTCGTCATGCCAAATATTGCTAGAAAAACACAGGCTAAACTGGTCTACCGCGTTAAGGATATATTGAAAAGGACTCTTGGCAGCCATTTCTATTATTTTCTTTGGGGAAAATATAATAGGAAGTAGTTGGCTTAAGAGGCGTGAGTAATATCATAGAATTTCCCGTCATAATTCTGCTCGTCCTGCTTCCTTTCCGCTCGGTGGTTTTAGGCATGATGGTTGCATGGTTTGAGAATAATATCGGTTTATAATTTCTATTTGGAGGCAAACTCGATGAGACGAATAATGATTTTTCCTTTAGTATTGGTTATAAGTGGGTTCATAACTTTTTCTGTGTACGCTGCTCAGCCAGTGCTTTTTTTTTCTGACCTAATCAGCGCTCCAAGAATTGGTTTGACCGATGACCAGGTTAGTAATAAGGGCGCAATTGTCACCATATGGGGAAAGAATCTGGGCAGTGCAAGAGGATCTTCTAAAGTCTACGTGGGAACCCCCAACGGAGACTATGCCGAAGCAGCTCATTACTATTATTGGAGTGATGCCGATGGAACAAGCGGCCCTGCAAACTTATACGAATCACATGGAATGCAGGAAATTTCCTTTGCCATAGACTCACAAACTCCTATCGGTAACCAAAAAATTTGGGTAGTAGTCAATTCTGTTACTTCCAATCAACTCGATATTTATATTCGGCCAGATGATCCAACTAGGAACAAGATTTATTTTGTGAAAAGCTCTGGTAACAACAATAATAGCGGTTCATGGTCAAGCCCCTGGAAAACTCTTTATTATGCTGGTTATGGGAGCCCTGTCGATGATGGCGATATAGTTTACGCTTGTAACGGGGTTTTAGATACCGATGGTTGGGATGTGCATTCTAAATCTGGATCGAGTCAAGAATATCCTATTGCATTCATAGCCTATCCAAATTCCCTGGTGATATCGAACGGACATATTGGTAATTATTATTCAGCCTGTGATTATATTATTATCAGTAAGATCTCAGTGAAAAGTGACAGTGGGGGGATAGGTGAGTTTAAGTATGGACGCATTATAGGATGTGAAATAACTGATAAAGTATGTGCTACTGGTCAGTCAGGGGCTCTTGCTGGTGATTACGGATTAATCAGTGGAATGAAATTTCTGGGACTATATGTTCATGATTATGGTTGCTCTACTACGAATAAGAAACAACATGTATTTTATCTGACAATTAGGGCTTCAACACAGGGTATTGTTGTTGATCCATTCGAGGTAGGATGGTGTTATCTAAAGGATAATGAAGCAAGGTCGGCCTTTAACTGTTACGATGAGAGCAATTGTGGCGATTTCAATGGAACTTGTAAAATACATGACAATGTTGTTATCAATCAGAGTGGAGCCGGAATATCTATAAACAATGGTGGTTCTCTGCCTACGTGTTGGACTAATCGTTGGGAAATCTACAACAATGTGTTCGTCGATTGTGGTCAACCACCGTGGCGTGACAATACAATCAATATACAGGGATCTAACAATAAGACATCTGTGAAGATATATAACAATACGATTTATGGCTATGGAGGTGATTCTGATGGAGAAGCCTTAGCAGTCTGGGCTCCAGGGACAAGATATCCTTTTGGCGGAAGTTGGGAATTTGAAAATAATATCGTGGTTGATACACAGGATGTCCCATTTTGTGATATTGACTATGGCGTGAAAAACCCCGTGGCTAGTAACAATAATCTCTGGTATAATGGCGGCGATGGAAATCCCTCTTCCCCCCCTTCGTGGGACAATTCACCGCTAACATTGGACCCTCAGTTCGTTAACTTGGCGGCGAGAGATTTTCGTCTGCAACCTAGCAGTCCTTGTATAAACGCCGGTTCATCAACAGTAAGTCCAGTGGTGAAAAGGGATCTTGATGGGATAGTTAGGCCTCAAGGAACCGGATATGATATAGGGGCATATGAATATGTTGGAGAGTCCCAAGGTGATTCTCAGCCACCCGCAACATCTGGACATGATCCGGCAAAAAGTGCCACTAATGTCCCTATTAATACAAGTATAGTTGTTCATGTTCTAGACAATGGTGAAGGTGTGGATCAGTCTTCTATTGTTATGAAAGTTAATGGAATCCTTGTTTCGCCCACAATTTCGGGAACCTCTTCGGATTATACTGTTACATATGATCCCCAAAATGATTTTCCTTATGGCGCCACGATTAATGTTGACATCGACGCACAGGATCTTGCCGGAAACGTAATGCCTACAGACAGTTACTCATTTACTACTGCTGCGGAGCCTAATAACATACCTCCTGACATAGAAATAACAGGTCCAACTTCAGATCCGGTATACGACACAACTAGCAGCAGCGTCTCTTTGAACGGGACCGCGAGCGACAATGTCAGTGTAAGTACTATAGAATGGTCTAACAATCGAGGAGGGTCAGGCACAGCTTCTGGGACAACGAGTTGGACGATAGCCAATTTATCACTATTTGAGGGTGAGAACATCATTACGGTTACGGCTAAGGATACATCGGGAAATACAAAGAGCGATTCAATCACAGTCAACTATACAATCCCACAGGGTAGTTTTACGAAAATATTTGGAGATTCCTCTGATGCGGATTACACAGGGACAGTGCAAGACACCTTTATTAATGTTAATACCGATGTCAATATTTCAAGCACAACTTTGAACACTTACACCTGGCCGGTTAATAAGCCGGCAAATGCCATTATCATGAAATGGGATTTATCTGCCATTCCTGCTGGCGCCCAGATCCAGAGCGCTACTCTATCTTTGTACATGACTGGAACGAGTGGAGACGGTG
>JALTEL010000182.1 GCA_027073945.1 Caldifarciminota bacterium
ACCTGTAGATATACCATCATTGTAATTGTTCACACCCCCCTTGAAATTACGGCATTTTATTGGTAATAGAGGATCATGAAATTGGGGATAGTCCATAGAGATGATCTGGCTCAAATGGGACCAGATCACTTTGCTTCGCTTGATCATCAGACACTCATAACCTCCATTCTCAGATGACCATTGACACTGAGCTACCTTCCACGAACAATGAAGCTGAACGGGCATTACGTCATGCAGTAATAGCTCGCAGGATCAGCTATGGCACACGTACGCCCGAAGGCAGCAAGGTCTACAGTGCGCTTCTCAGTGTAATAGAGACATGTCGGCTCAGGGGGATAAATCCATGGCCCTATATCTCTGAGGTCATAGCCTTGGCCTGAAAAGGAATAGCTCCACCTCCTGTTCCTACTGCCCAAACGCTGTAAACAGGAGGGGGATGTGAACGGTTACGATCAGGGAGCAAGTGGTGCTAACATCGAAAAAGTGAAAAATAAAAGAAGAAAGGAGGATTAACCTCATGAAAAAAATATGGATCGGAATCGGCATAGCGGTTGCTGTGATTTTGGTTGCTGTATTTATTGTTACTCAGACAAAGAGAGAAGCGGGAGTAATAAAGATAGGTGCAATTTTGCCATTAACGGGTCCCAATGCCCAGTGGGGCGTACCACCCCAAAAAGGTGCAGAGCTGGCTATTGAAGAAATAAACAGAAAAAGAGGAGTTAAAAGAAAAAATTTTGTTCTGGTTGCTGAGGATACCCGTTGTGAGCCGAAAGAAGGGGTATCAGCATTCAATAAACTATTAGCACAAAATATAAAAATTGTGCTTGGAGGCGTCTGTAGTAGTGTTACTTTAGCAGCGGCACCGATTGCAGAGAGAAACAAAATTTTGCTAATAAGTCCAGCATCAACTAATCCTAAAATTACCCAAGCAGGAGATTTTATTTTTCGAGTAATACCATCCGATGCTCTGAGAGGTAAAGTCTTTGCTGAATACTTATTTAGCAAGAAAATCAGAAATGTAGCAATGCTTTATATTAACAACGAAGGCGGTGTTGGGAATAAAAACGCTTTTGCTAAGAGGTTTACTGAATTGGGAGGCAAAATTGTGGATGAGGAATCTTATGGACAGGAATCTACGGATATGCGGACACAGCTATCAAAGATTGCTACATCAAAAGCAGAAGCAGTGGTCATTGTTTCATATCTTGGGGATACCCCATTAATAATGAAACAAGCAAAGGAATTAGGGCTTTCCTTACCTTTATACTTTCAGACAGAAGCTGTGGAGGATCCTAATGTTCTACGGGTTGCTGGTGATGCAGCAGAGGGGGTAATCTATATTCTTCCAGCGCCTGCTGAAGGAAAAAGACCAAACGAATTTGTTCAAAAATATGAGAAGATTTATGGTAAAAAGCCTGAACTCTTCGCGGCAGAATCTTATGATATTATCTGCCTTATTGCGAAAGCAATTAAGGAAACAGGAAAGTCTGATCCAATAACTATTAAGGATTATCTTTACACAGTAAAGAACTATCAAGGTGCTTCAGGATTGATTACTTTTGATAAAAATGGTGATGTGTTAAAGCCAATGGCGATTAAAACAATTAGAAAAGGAAAACCAGTTTTGTTGGAAGTTGTGGAGTCAGAATAAAAATAGGTAGGATATAATGTTTGATAAGCAATGGTGGAAAGAAAAACTTAAAGGAGTTCGGGAGGATGTCCTTCCCTTATTTTTTGGGAATTTAATAAACTGGATAATTAAAGGAGTTCGGGAGGATGTCCTTCCCTTATTTTTTGGGAATTTAATAAACTGGATAATTATCGGTTTTTCTATTTCCCTTTGGAAAATTTTAAGACCTCCGTCGAAACTCAATATAGTTATATTATGGATCCTGACTACTTTATTTATTGACCTTTTAACGAGTTTAACAAAAAGGATAAATAAGTATCACAAAATTCATAAAGCGTTGGTTAAGGAATTTGGTCGCATACCTTTTTTTGTAGATGGATTTTCTAACTTTGTTGGAACCCTCATAGATATGGATGTAAAACAAACCAAAATCCTTAAAAAAATCTTTGATGATGTTCCGCAAGACTTCGGGGGAGTGATAATAGGAGCTGATGAGGAAAGATATATAAGAGTTTTAGAAGAATTTATTAACACATTAAAAAACTCATTTTTTGCTACATTAAGGGGAGGATATAAACCAGAATATACCATTAGCTGGTTCTTCAAAGACACTATATTATCTTCTTCTGAGAAACTTTCTTATCTGGGAAAAGTGGGTAGAGCCCCTCTTGGGATAAAAATAAGGCTTATAATCCTAAATGAAAAAGAAATGGGAGACTTTTGTATAGATAGTTGTAGGAACATATTCTTTAATCACAATACTAATGTTCATGTTTTTGGGATAGCATCAGAAGAATTGCAAAGGTTACTTGTAAACGAACGTATAATGATTAATGGGAAACAAATCTCTAATCGGTATGAAGCAGCTTTTATTTATGATGATTATGCTATTTTGGATGGATCAATAGGTATAAAGCATAATGGCAGGAATTCCTTGTATCTCGGCACAAGGGATCAAATTTTGAAAATGCTTTTGCCGTTTGAACTGTTGAGACTAAAACCGGAGAAATTTAGAAAATTGGATTCAAAAGGAATTTATCAATGGAACACCAATAATATAAATATTAACTGGAGTAATATAAGACAGAAAGAAATAAACCAGTATGAAGGGTGGTCTCACATTTTTAATAGCCCTAATTGGAGGTTAGAAAAAAATTGGGTAGATTGGGAAAAAAAGCATTGCCCCGGTCCCAATTACTTTCAAACTATTATAGAACTTTCGGAAAAGTACCTGAAAGAAGAACTTGAGACTCTAAAGGAACAAGGCAAATTGGCTGGATTTTCATCATATTTTAACAGTAAAAAAAATCATATTGATAATGAAAAGGAAAGAATGATTGAAGATCATTTACAAGAATTAAATAAAATTAGTAAGAAAACATGAGTGTTATTCTCATTCGTCCTAATTCGGTTCCAGAGTTATTTAAGATATATTCTGAATCGCTTGCACTTGGCTATTTATCTTCGGTGCTAAGAAAGAACAATATAGAGGTTGATATTATCGATGGTTATCTTGAAAATATGAGTTTTGATAAATTACTCCAAAAGGTGGCTAAAAAGAAGTATAAATTGGTAGGATTTACTATATTTAATGCTGATTCTCTCAATTGGATTAAAAAGGTTGCCAAATTTATTAAAAAAGATTTTCCAGAAGTACATATTACAATGGGTGGACATCTTGCTTCGTTTGACTATAAACATATTCTTAATGAAATAAAAGAAATTGACTCTATTGTTAGATTTGAAGGGGAAGATATTTTACTTAATTTAGCTAAGGCTGTACTTAACAAACAGGATTGGCAGGAAATTAAAGGCTTGGCTTTCAAAAGCAATGGAAAAATTATCGCAAATGAACTTTTGCCCCTTATCCCAAAACTGGATGATCTTCCTTTCCCTGAAAGGGACTATATCCCATACCTAATTGAAAACTATAGAGATGAATACACAGTTTATATAAATAGAGGAAGGGGTTGTTATGGAAAATGTAAGTTCTGTAGTGTCCCTCCATTTTACTCTTCTCCGCCAGGCAAGATTTTTCGACAAAGGTCCAATGAAAATTTGTTAAATGAAATTGAGTATCTTGTTGAAACTTACCATGTAAATAATTTCACTCTTGTTGACGATTTTTTTATTATCCCTTCAAAAAGAGGAATGTTGGATACAATTGCCTTGGCAGAAGATATTAGAAGGAGAAGTTTGAAGATAAATTTTTCTATAAGTGAGAGAATTGACAATTTGCATGAAGATGTGGTTGATGCATTGATTTCTTCTGGATTGGTTAGAATATTTTTAGGATTAGAAGCAGCATCCCAAGATATCCTTGATAAGCTTGGGAAGAAAATAGATAGAAATATAATAGAAAAAACCTTAAATTGGCTTTGCATAAAGAATATTGATATTGAGATTTCATTTATAAATTTCCTCCCTTTTAACTCTCTTCGAGATGTTAAGGAAAATGTTATATTTTTTTCACAGTGGGGATTTGATACATTAAGGTCACTTGGAAACAGACTGGAGCCCTATCCTGGAACATTTTTTCATCACGCTTTAGGGAAAGAAGGCAATTTGAAAAGAAACGGTTTTTTTTATGACTATGTTATAAACAAGGTCGATCCAAGAGTAGATATTTTATACGAAATAATTCAACCATCAATCCCTTATTTCAGTTTAATTTCTCATAGAATACGATCCATTAAAAACCTTCTTTGGAGAAAAAGAGATTTTATTAATTTTTTTGTGCTTTTTTATGAGCAATTACGCTCGCTTCAGAGAGCAATTGTATATGAAATGAGAGATATATATTTAACTTTGATTAATGAGATAGAAAAACAGCAAAAAGTGGATGTAAATATTTTAAGTAATGAAGTATTCCATGATATAGCAACAAACACGGAATTGTGGTTAAGTCAATTAATTGAAATTGAAAATAGAATTAAACAGGAGGTAAACTATGAAAAAGGAAGATTATAGTGCAGGTAGAAAATATCACTGCAAATTTGAAGGCTTACCCGAGCCTTCGCAGGAGTCCATTCAGAAAAGCAAAAGACTTATTGGACGGCTAAAGATGGAAATTAAAAAAAATACAGCGGAAAAGCTTAGACGGAATGTTCTTCGATGCTCTGTGGGACAATAGATTGTGCAATTCGTTATCGAACTTTATGTCTTTCCCTGTTTATGAGTTCAGTAATTAATAAATTTAGGAGTTGGAGTACTTTAATATGCAGGAGCAGTTAGTTTTTAATGGAATTATAGCAGGAAGTATTTAAGTCCTCATCGCTATTGGCTTCACGGGTAAGCGTTCACATTCCCCCTGGCGATAGCCTTTTTCAGGGTTTCAGGAGCATCATCTGATGCACAAGATCAGGGCACTCTGCCTATTAATCCGCACTGAAACCCTTCAAAATGCTACCGCCAGGGACCTGGACGGTTGCAACAGGAGGAGATGTGAACGGGTACGGTTTCACGGTCATTTACCATAGTGTTGGGTTTATGAGTTCAGGAGTTGGAGCACTCTGATATGATTCAACAATTAATAATTAATGGCATAATTGCAGGCAGCATATATGCCCTCATCGCAATTGGCTTCACGGTCATTTACCGCACGGTGAAGTTTTTTCACTTCGCTCATGGTGTAGTCTATACAGCAGGTGCTTATTTTGCCTACACCTTTATAAACTCTCTAACTCCCCAACTCTCTAACTCTTTAACTTATTTTATTTCTTTTTTTTTATCCATAATCCTGGCTGCTATTCTTGGAATCGCTATTGATAGATTTGTCTATTATCCCCTTCGCCAGCAGAAAGCATCAAACCTGATTTTCCTTCTGGCATCATTCGGTGTATTTATCTTCCTCCAAAACTTAATTCAACTCATCTATGGAGCGCAGATCCTCACAATAAGGACAGGTCCCATAAAAGAGGGACATCATTTCTTTGGCGCGGTGATTACTGACATCCAGATTTTGATTCTGGTGGTCTCTATCATTCTTATGATATTGCTCTGGCTCTTTATCCAGAAGACAAAGCTCGGTAAAGCAATGAGGGCGGTATCTGATGACATGATAGCAGCAAATGTTGTTGGCATAAACCCTGAGAAGATAATTTTAAGTTCATTTGCTATTGGTTCTGCTCTGGCTGGAGCTGCTGGAATACTGATTTCCTATGAGACAAATATTGAACCTACAATGGGTTTTAATGCTCTTCTGAAGGGTATTATTGCCTCTATTATTGGTGGTATTGGTAGTATCCCTGGTGCAGTGCTTGGTGGATTCTTTCTGGGATTAGCGGAGAATCTTGGTATCTGGAAGATATCAGCAGGATGGAAGGATTGTATCGCATTCGTAATCCTCATAATCTTTCTTTTGATAAGACCGTCGGGTTTCCTGGGGACTAAAACTGAAAAGGAAAGTTTATGAGTTGAGGAGTTATGGCGAAGATAGAAAGATTTGAAGATATTGAAGCATGGCAGAAGGCAAGGAAATTAGTTAAAGAAGTTTATAGAGTCTGTAGAGTTGAGAGTTATAAGAGATATTATAGTCTTATTGATCAGACAGGGAGAGCCGCTGTTTCAATTATGGCTAATATTGCAGAAGGTTTTGCCAGACGGACAAATAAGGAGTTTATAAATTTTCTGGGAATGGCACACGCTTCAGCAGCAGAACTTCAATCGTGTCTTTATGTCGCCCTGGATCAAAAATATATTTCATACCAGGATTTTAGAACCCTTTACTCATTAGCAGATGAAGTCTCCAAAATGATACAGGGCTTCATTTCTTGCTTGAGAAACTCTCAAACTCCAAAACTCCTTAACTCTCAACTAAAAAAGACAGAATGATGGAATACCTACTGCATATATTGGTAATTTCTGGCATCTATATCATTTTGACCCTCAGCCTGAATTTGATAGTGGGATATACAGGGCTCCCTGCACTGGGTCATGCAGCTTTTTCCTGTATAGGAGCATATACTTCAAGCCTGCTTGCACTGAATATGGGAGTATCTCCCTGGATCGGATTATTGATAGGGGCATGTGTGGCGGCTCTGTCCGGTATTGTAATAGGATATCCTGCGGTGCGACTAAAGGGAGATTATCTTGCTCTGGCAACATTCGGGCTGGGAGTTATTGTTTACTCCATTGCCAAGAACTGGGTATCTCTTACAAGAGGGCCAATGGGGCTGCCTGGAATTCCCGGGTTTTCATTTTTTGGTTTCCAGTTATCAGAGACATGGTCCTACCTGCTTCTGGTTTTGGTCTTTGTAGCAATTACCATATTTGTAATCAATAGGATAGTAAATTCTCCCTTTGGCAGGATACTGAGGTCTATCAGAGAAGATGAGATTGCATCAGAGGCTCTGGGTAAAGATACAACCAAATATAAACTCCTGGTCTTTATTATTGGGGCATTCTTTGCCGGTATTGCTGGAAGCCTTTATGCGCATTACATAACCTTTATTGACCCTTCAAGTTTCACTGTTATGGAATCCATAACCATTCTTCTTATGGTCATCTTTGGAGGGATGGGCAGCATATCAGGCTCTATAGTGGGAGCAGTGGTTCTGGTAGTCTTTCCTGAACTTTTGAGATTTCTTGGAATGCCCTCTTCAATTGCAGCGCCGATGAGGCAGATGATTTATGGTTTGTTGTTGATAGTTCTTATGATTAAAAGGCCTCAAGGAATAATGGGAAAATATAGGTTTAAATAGTTTATGAGTCTAACAAAGAATATTTTGGAAGTAAGAAATTTGGTTAAGGAATTTGATGGAGTAAAGGCAGTCAATAATCTTTCTTTTGATGTTAGTAAAAATTCTATTACTGCATTGATTGGCCCCAATGGATCTGGCAAAACAACTGTCTTCAATCTGATTACTGGTTTCTTAGAGCCAGATAATGGCAATATAACTCTAAAACTACCTAACTCCAAAACTCATCAACTTACCAAACTTCCTTGCTACAAAATAGCCAGGATGGGTATCGCTCGGACTTTCCAGAATATCAGACTCTTTCCGCAGATTACGGTTATGGAGAATATGTTGCTGGCAACCAGATATGAGAGGGGCGAAGGTCTTATATCTGCACTTCTTCAGTCAAAGACTATGAGACATGAAGAACAGAGAAATAGAGAAAAAGTCCTGGAATATCTTGAACTGGTAGGTCTTACTGACAAGAAGGATGAACTTGCACAGAATCTATCTCATGGCCAGAGAAGATTACTTGAATTAGCCCGAGCACTGGCCATGGAAGCCGAGGTATTTTTGTTGGATGAGCCAGCAGCAGGTGTTTTCCCTAATATGAGAGTTAAGATTTTGGATCTACTCAAAAAGTTAAAAGCTAAAGGTAAAACGATTCTATTCATTGAGCATGATATGAAGGTAGTAACAGGGATCTCTGATAATGTGATTGTGTTGAACTATGGTCAAAAAATAGCTGAAGGTCCTCCAGGGGTAGTAATCAGAGATGAGAAGGTCATAGAGGCCTATCTTGGAAAAAGGAAGTTTTAAGAGTTTGGAAGTTAAGGAGTTTAAAAATGAATAATCAACAAAGAAATTCTAATAATAGATTTCAGACTCCAAAACTCTGTAACTCTAAAACTCAAAAAACTATCCTGCAAGTGCAGAATTTAACCGTATATTACGACACTGTCCTTGCTCTGGATGATATTTCTCTCTCTGTTAATGAGAGGGAAATCGTGACAATGATAGGTCCGAATGGTGCCGGGAAGTCCACAGCTCTAAAGGCAATTTGTGGTCTGGTAAAATCCTCATCAGGAGGAATCTTATTTCAGAGAAAAAACATAAATGGCAATCAGCCATATCAACTGGTAGAAAAAGGATTATGCCTGGTGCCAGAAGGAAGACGGGTTTTTACTTCAATGACTGTTTTAGAGAATCTGGAGATGGGTGCTTATACCAGAAATGATAAAAAGGCCGTTAAGGAGGATATTGATAGAGTATTCAGCCTGTTTCCTGTTCTCAGGGAAAGACAGAAACAAAGAGCAGGGACATTAAGCAGCGGTGAACAGCAGATGCTTGCGATCGGGAGAGCGCTGATGCTGAAGCCCAGGCTTCTCCTACTGGATGAACCATCGGTGGGGCTTTCTCCAAATTATGTGGATATTGTATTTGAAAAGATAAAAGAAATTAACAGAGATGGGATTACAATTCTCTTTGTAGAGCAGAATGCAAGAATGGCTTTAGAATACGCCGATCGAGGTTATGTGTTTGAAATAGGCAAAATTGCTTTTGAAGATAGTGCAAAAAAACTCCTTGAGAATGATGAGGTCAGAAAGTCATTTTTGGGAGAGAGGTAGCATGTTTAATAGGAATTTAGAGGCATAAAATCGGCAGCAACTTCATCTATGCGTATTCTGATGAATCCGGCCAGTGAATCCGAAGGATTCCGGCCACCCATTTTGTCATAGCGGCACTGGTATCCATATTATCCTCAGTGGCCGGATTGAGTCAAGATATTTTGTTTTTCCGTTTCGATCCTCCTTCCAATTCCAGCCGGTAAGCGTTATGTACCACCCTGTCCATTATGGCATCTGCCAGGGTGGGGTCTTCAAACCGGGAATGCCATTCAGCGACCGGGAGTTGAGTGGCCAGCACAGTGGATCCCTTGTTGTACCTGTCATCTATTATCTCAAGAAGATCCCTGGTCTGGACCAGAGTCAGATCATCCAGCAGCCAGTCATCCAGGATGAGAAGCCTGGTTTTTAGTAGCCTGGTCAGGAGCTTTTCGTAGGTTCCATCCGCGTGGGTCTTCACCGCTCATAGGAATTGACCCACCTCTGCTCATAAAAATTGACCCACCAGAATTATGCTCAAATTTTGACCCACCTCTGATTTCTTAATTTGATTTTTCCAGCATAGCCCGGTTTGTGGAC
>JALTEL010000183.1 GCA_027073945.1 Caldifarciminota bacterium
ATATTTTATTGTAAAACGTTCGCACTGTCAAGTTTCTGATTTGCACTTTATTATTTTTATCGTGTATTTTGTAAAATGCCTTGAGCTTTCACTCAGTCCTTATTGCTCAATTTGACAACGGGAATCGGCTCTTTTCTATCGGATAATTTTATGAAATACACACCCGGGTGGACCTGCCTTTTGTTTTTATTCCTCCCGTCCCAGAGGTGCGATAAAAGTTTTTTTGTTATCCTTCTGCCCTGTGCATCGTATATCACGGCGGAGGCGGCATTAAAGTATAAGACACTGTAAAAAGGATTGGGCCAGACCATAGATTTTCCGATTTTTACATTGTATGTGGTAAGTTGCTCGGCAGGTTGATGGAATCTTGAATAATCATACATTTCATCAAATTCATGCAGATAGGAGAGTGCTATTGCTCTGTTTTTTATAATTACAATGTTTTCGTCATTTCTGTTGCATCCGTTGCCTGTCCAGTTCATTGAACCTGTTATCACATACATAGTATCCAGAACCATGAATTTGTCATGGAGCATTGTGTAGCCCTGGGGTACGGATGCCCAGTATACACTTATTCCGCTGTTTTTTAAGTCATTAAATACAGTGTTTAGCCTCACAGGGTCAGCATCTCTGGAATTATTGTCATGCACACCTTTTATCAGAACACCATTCTGATGTGCTGCTAAAAGAGCATCTTTGAGATTGTTATCCGTAAAGCTGAATATGAGATAGGAAATACTGCTTCTGGCATGTTCTACGAGATCTATTATGTATTGAATGGCACTGTCCTGCGGAGAGAAATACACTGATATGGAATCTCCTTGCAGCACAAATTGATGAGATGAGAGTACATCATGCTTCCTTGTGCCGGTTCTTGCATTTTGAGCATTGGGTGTATCACCTGTTGAGCCCCACATTTGATTGAATTCCGCTTCGAATGCCCCTGCAATATCCGTGCTTTTTATGGCTATGGAGTTGTCAATATGTCGCTCGTCGGAGGCATTAAAACTTCCTGTCCACAGGTAATCATTATCTGGATTTCCATCTCTTATATCCCTCACGATAAATTTGTTATGCATTATATGATCGGGTGAATTGTCGCCTATACCTTCGTTTATCACAGGTATACCTGCATTTATAAGGTCCTGCGTACCCTGTCTTGTTATGTATGTACTGTCCGTTATGATTCTCACTTTAATACCCCTGTTATGTGCGGATATCAATGAATCAACAATAGTCTGCTGGAAAATCTCATACATTGATATGTCCAATGAATATGTAGCGTTATGTATAAATTCACCCATTTTCTCACCGATATTGTCACCTTCAAAATATACTCTGTACAGATTATCCGTTAGTTGCAAAGATATCTCATTACTGGTTGAGCTATTCCCGACAGCATCAGAGGCATGGATGTGGAAGTGCAGTATGGTATCGCTGCCTGAAGCGGGAATGGTAAAGTAATATAAAGAGCTTACCTGGCTATCCGATACTGTGGAAATGTAACTTCCAGAAGTACCAAAATAGTAATATACAGAGGCATTACTGATATTAGTTGTATCAGTAATTTTACATCTTACAATAACAGGTTGATTTCGTAAGAATTGTGAGTAAGTAATATCGGATATGGAAGGGTATGAAGCTCCTGAGTTTGTTTTTAGTGGTATAGCGATGTAATTATAATAACGCATGCCGCCCTGTTCCTCGGAAGTAGGGAGACTGTATATGATTTTCCCTCCCGATGCAGACGAAAAGCCCGTACCCAAAAAATATAGTGTGTCACCTCTTTCAATGTTTCTGGGTATCATTATCTCAAAAATACTGTCAGAAAAGCTATCCTGTATATTTTGGCTGTATAGAGGTAATCCCAGAGAATCCCTCATTACAACTTCAGGATATGATGTATTTAAATACAGGTAAAAATTGTATTTTCCGACAAGCCCCTCCCTGCACCAGGGAGTTGATGTGGTGTCGTACGGATGAGGGGAGAATAGTGTATATATACGCATACCAGAATGAGGTGAAAATTTTATCCCGGTGTAAATGAAAGAATCATTAACAGCGCTGTATAAAGCAATTGACCCGTTACCTGCAATGTAAGAAGCCGTGGAGTCAATTAAGCCATCCATATGAAAAGTTATATTGTTTTGCGCTGGATTTTTTTGCTCAAGCCAGTTAACAGTATTTAGCATCAAGGCCTTATGCGAATTTCCTTCTTCGTCCCATCCGTCATATAGATGGTCATGGCTATCTCCTGTACCGTCATCAACAGGACTTGAATCCCCAAGTGCAGCCACTTTGCCCTGTCCGTACCTTGCTACGGCAAACATTACAGCAGTGTTATCATGTTGAGTGGTTTTGAAAATAATGCCGTGAACTGTATTGTTGTTGGACTCCTCAAGCGTCATGCCGTCTCCGGAATGATATGCAAGTGCACTAACGATGCCAAACGGGCCGTTTGTTGTGCTATCTTCCGTAATTTCCTGTGTTGTAACGGAAAAATTGTTGTTAGATTCCCCTGTTATGTTAAAATGAATACCAAACAGATTGCCTGTGCCAAGGTCATTGAAAACTCTTGGAGAATCCCATCCCGAGCTGTTTCTGTCAGACATATTGTGGTCTGATATCAGGAGCAACCCACCTCCGTTCCTTACAAATGTTATTATTGCCTGTTTCTCTGCGTTTGTAAAGGGATTTTGTGGCTCCGGTATAACAAACACATCAAAATTCGATAAATCAAGTGCATTTGATTGGTCACCATAAGTTATCGGCGAGTTATGGAGTGTTGCAATGGTATCATGCATTTGAGTGTAAATTGCGTATCCGAATGCCGAGAATGCACCGTCCCAGCTACTTTCAGAAGAAGGATTCTGTGGTGACGGATAGGGAAAATCTCTGTCAACAATCCAATCTGCATTTCCCGCTGTTTCATTCTTTGTATAGTCAAACAGAACTCTGTAAGAAAAACCGGAAGTAATCCAGAAAAGCATAATGATAAAACCTATTAATATTTTTCTCATTATCTTTTATACAACAATTTTTTTGCCAAAATATACAATTTTAATAAACTTTTGGTTCTAAGTAAGTTATGAAATTTACACCATTTTCAATGGATAATTTTTTAGACACTATTGAATATCTTCTATAATTCCTTGATGCCCAGTGGATTATGTGTCAATACTCTAAACATATGTTGAAGAATGCAAGGAGATAGATTGAATAAAAAAAGGTTATTACGTAAACGCAGATAAAATATTTGCAAGGGCAATGGTAATGCACAGATAAATAATAGCTCACACAGGCGCATAGTGAAACTTTTATTTTATAGAATTCTTTCATTGATTTTATTTAAAAATAGCCATTATTTTTTGATTGTATGTTTTTTAATATGGCATTTTATTGAATGTTCATCAAAAGTGTTTTATAATTTAGTTTCATGTATAAAATTGTCATAGATGCTGGACACGGTGGGGGTGAGGCAGGAGCAGTAGGCCCCACAGGTCTTAAAGAGAAGGATGTCAATCTCAGGGTGGCCTTGCATCTTAAAGAATTTTTGAAAGATAAAGATTTTGAAGTTTTTATGACACGTGAAAGTGATACGAATTTAACGCTTTCAGAAAGAGTACTTTATACGAATAAGATAAATCCCGATATTTTTATATCCATCCATCATAACTCAAATGCACAGCGTAATAACAATGTAAACAGGGCAGAGATATATGTTCCGTTCAATGCCGAAGGTCCATGTCTGACTCTCGGGCATTACATAAGAAAGGGCATATCTGATAGTATGCATATTGATGGCATAGGTCCGATACCTGCGAAATATACTGTTTTAAACAATCGTATACCAGTATCCGTACTGGTTGAGCCTGCATATATTATAAATCATGAACAGGAAGCAAAATTGAGGTTAGATGATTACCTGAGGAAAGAAGCAACCGCACTTGGGCAATCAGTTATAGAATTATTCAGAGATGGTGGAGATTTCAGATTTTATGCGCAGCAATGTCAGGATTCCGAGTGTTTAATTACATTTAAATCCCCTATTTTTCCTGCAAGCCTCGCGGCTTATCTCGACGGTAAAAAATGGGAGCATATAAAACTCACTGATAACAAAATTACCGTTAGACTGCCATCCATATGGAAGAACATAACAATACAGGCATTTACAGAAAGTGGAGTCCGGTTTTTCCCGTTCAAAAAAGAAAATAAAAAATTCAAAGAAATCTCATCTTTTACTCAGAGTATAAGAGAATTCGGCAATTTGAAATTATTGGAATTACATTTCCTTGACGAACTCGGGTGTGCGTCCCCACAGGGTCTTGGAATAGAGGTTGTTGTGAGGGGTGCAACGCTTGTTGCAAAAAGTCCTAAAATCGAGGAGCACGGTAGATTCTATGTGCTGGTGAATATGCCATCAACATCTGCGAGGATTGAAATGTCAAATGAAGGCTTTCAGGGTGTTACTGAAATAAGAGCAGTTGAAAAGCTCAGGGGAGATGAGATTGCCGGAATACTGGTCTTTGGAGACAGCTATGTGGAGAATGCTCTTGTAAAAAGTGGTAATTACTCCACCGTCACGGATAGATTCGGTGTATTTAAGATAAAGAATAAGGGCGAATTGAATATTGAAAAAGAAGGATTTGAGAGTTTGAATCTGGATACCGCATCAAAGGAATATCCTGTTATAAAAATGAAACCTCTTTACAAAGGAAAGTTGTTGCATAAGAAAGTCAGGATTTTTCATACTGAAGAAGATACTTTTGGAGCTTATTTTGCAGACTTTTTGTCTAATCAGCTTGCCAGAACCGGCATGGATGTTGTGTGCACTGTAGGACACAGAACCCTTTCGGATGATGTAAATTTTGTGAGAGAAATCGAAAAAACAAGGCCGGATATATCATTTAAAATAGAAGATAGTACATCTAATGCAATGAAATATTATTATCGCGATGACATATCATTGTCAATTGCGCAGCATATTATGTACTATTTCAACAAAGTTGACATGGATGCCCCGCTTTTACAGGAATGTTCGGAATATTTCATTATACACCCAACATTGCCACGAATTGTGCTGAATGTCAAAGACGCGAACCCCTCTCAATTACTCTTCCTGACGTTGCCTGTTGTTTTCGGCCTTATTCATTATTTTACAGGGAGGTCGGTACAGATAAAGGCATTGGGAGATATATCCCAGGAGTCTTTGTTGATAGACGAAAATGGCTTTTTAATTCCCAGATTTAAAAATAAGTTTTATTTGACAGAGACACAGATACGGAGAGGGGTCTATACTGTTGATGGCAGATATATGGAGATAAAGAAGAATTTATGAATAGGAAAAGTCGTGAGAATTCGCGTAAAATAGCTCTTTTTGTGCTTTATCAGATGGAGCTTTTAGGTGAGTGGGAAAACGAGGACATAATTAAAAAAACACTTGATAAGGACAGAACAGGGGAGGTTGATATAAATTTTCTAAAGGAACTTGTACAGGCTGTTAAGTCCAATAGAGTAGCCATAGATAAGTTAATACAGGAAAATTTAATAGGCTGGGACATCGAGAGATTAAACATTGTGGATAAAACAATACTGCGTATAGGAGTGGCTCAACTTATTACAGTCAAAAATATTCCTTATAAAGTGGCAATAAGTGAAAGCGTAAACCTTGCAAAAATTTATTGCGGGGACAAAACTCCATCTCTTATAAACGGAGTTCTGGATACAATAGCAAAAAAAATAGGAGTAGTTTAATGAGGTACTTTATTTTTTCTGATGTACATGCAAATATATTTGCACTGGAAAAAGTTGTGGAGAAGGCAAAAAAAGAAGGCTATGACAAGGCCATTTTTCTTGGCGATATTGTTGGATATGGTACTGACCCGCAGGAGTGCACGATAATGGTTAAAAGCACAGCTGATGTTATCATTATGGGTAACCATGACAGAGCGCTTATTGTTGATGAAGAGCTTACATATTTCAATCCTGTTGCAAGAGAAGCCATTCTGTGGACGAGAAAAAGACTGGAACACACCCCGCAAAAAAAGATTTACAGTGATATGGTACAAAATAACAAATATATAGAGAAAATTGAAGATGGATTATATGCATCCCATGCTGCTTTTAAGTCCCCTGAATTCTGGGATTACATCATTGGTGAAGAAGATGCATTCTTTCAGTTTGAAGATACGGATTTTCGTATTCTTCTCGTAGGACATACGCATGTGCCTTCCATATTTTCTTATGAATATGGCGAGGTCTCATATTCCTCTACAAGGAGGTTAAAGCTTGAATCCGACAAAAGATATATTCTCAATCCGGGGGCGGTCGGTCAGCCCAGAGATGGTGACCCGAGGGCATCATTTGCAATACTTGATACAAAGATAGGTTATTTTGAACTGTTCAGAGTGGAGTATGATGTGCAGGAGGAAGTCAAGCGTATAAAGCAATTCAATTTGCCAGAGACACTTCACATAAGACTGCAGAAAGGTAGATAATTGACAGGGTTTTTCATTTATACTCTCGGTTGTCCCAAGAATGAGGTGGATTCTTCCTACATAGGGCATGTACTTGTGAAAAAGGGATATAAGATAGCAGATTCAATAGAAGAGGCGGACAGGGTTATCTTGAATACCTGCGCATTTATTCAGGATGCAATCAGAGAATCTATCTCCGAATATAAAAGGATAAAAGCTCTTGGGAAAGAGGTTATTGTAACGGGGTGTCTTCCGGAGAGATTCCGTGGTATTTTGCCCATGCAGGCTCAGTTTGTAAGGTTAGACGATATTGAGAATATAGATGAAGTCTTAAGTCACAGATATAACCCCAGATTTGCGATAAAGCAAAAATTCCTTTATAATGGAGAGAGATTGTTAGATGGCCACCTACCATATGCCTATGTGAAAATACAGGAGGGGTGTTCCAGGAAATGTGCATTTTGTACAATACCTTCAATAAGGGGAAAGTCCCGTAGCAGGGGCATAGATTCTGTTGTTTCAGAAGTTATGCGTCTTGTAGAACATGGGAAAAGAGAAATTATACTGGTTGGGGAGGACCTTACCATGTATTCTCCAGGACTCTTGATTCTATTGGAAAAGCTCAGTGAGATTGAAAAATTATCACTTATAAGGCTTTTGTATCTTCATCCCCAGGGTGTCACACGAAGGCTTGTAAAGGAAATAGCTCAGATGTCCAAAGTTGCCAGATATTTTCATATTCCGATGCAGCATATCTCCGATAAAGTGCTTTCTTCAATGAAAAGAGCAGGAGGTGAGCATGCAGTGAGAAAGGCCGTTGATATGGTGAGGGCATTTATACCTGAAGCGTTCATCAGGACAGAGGTTATCGTGGGGTATCCTACGGAGACAGAGAGAGACTTCAATTTTCTCCTGGAGTTTCTTGAAGATAGAAAAATAGAGAGGATTGGTATTTTTAAATACTCCAGAGAGCCGGGAACCAGCAGTTTTTATCTTGGAGAACTACCAGGGAATATTGTCAGTGACAGGTTTGAAAGGGCGAATTGTCTTTCAGATATACTGATGCGAAATGCTCAGGAGAAGTTAGTTGGCAAAAAGGTTCGTGTTATTGCGGAGAAGGACGGTGGAAGAACGGAATACGATGCCCCGCTGGTTGATTTCTCAGTGCATTTTAAATACAGCAGTCCGGCGTATGGTAAGGTAAAAAGGTTAAAAGTAAAGGCCATATCGGAAAATCAAGTTGTAGTTTAACAGGCTATTGTAAGAGAAAAATCTGACCGTTTTGTTTGAATATATAAGGGCCTGTTTCTTTCAGAAATTTTATGTACTTTTGAACCTCCAAATCGCCTTTTGATTTTTTAAGTATGGAGATTCCATAGAGTATGGGGGAACCCGTTATTGTATCCCCGTTTGAGAATACAAAACGAGCCCTTTTATAGAAATCGGCATTCTCCGGGCTGTTTAGATTGAGAGAATCAGGAAGGCTTATAAACTTGAGTTTATGCTGGACAGCAACACTTTTATATTCAAATATATAATCCATTTCCCCGCTTTCAAGCAGGGAGATAAGAGATACTGATTTGGGCCGGGTATATTTTCGAGGGCTATTTTTCATGATATCGGTATATATGGATGAATCATTGTAATACAGAGATGCCAATTGCAGTACAAAAAGCGCTCTATATCCGCACGGGTCAAGATTCGGGTCAGAACGTCCAATAATAATACCGTTTTTTGATAGTATCTTATACCAATTATGTACATTTATTTTATCACTTTCCTTGCTCTTCCCGTTATATGCAATAACCATTGAATTAGAAGCCAGTATACTGAAACTGTCTGCATATGTGGGGATTAATTCTTTTAGTAATCTGTAATCAGCGACCATTATAATATCAGGTGTTCCCTGCAGGTCTTTTACCTTTTTAATGAGAAATCTTGAGCCTCCCTGCTCGTTTTCAACTTTAATCCCGGTTTTAAATTTGAAAAGGGAATCAATTTGTGCAAGAGGAACGGAGAGTGAGCCCGCATTGTATATAAGAATTTTAGATACAATAAAAAGTTTAAACAGCAAGTAGTTCATTTGCTTAGATATATAGTTTGGGTCGGGTATGCAAATTCAATGCCTTTTGCATCGAATTCTTTCTTTATGGCAAGATTTATACTCTGCTGTATATCCATATATCTGTTGTAGTCTCCTGTGTCAACGTAGTAAACGATCTCGTATGTCAGGCTTGAGTCTTCAAATGATGAAAAATGCGCGCGATCAAACACGGCATCTGCTTCTTTTTCAATAATATTTTTAATTATTACGGGAATTTCTTTTAAAGTATTTACATTTGTATTGTATATCACCCCCAGTTTAAATACGACACGCCGTTTGTGCATCCTGCCAAAATTCCTTATTCTTGAATCAGTTAAATCCGTATTGGAGAAAACAAGTTCCTCTCCGCTTATACTGCGCAATCTTGTTGTTTTTATACCTATGTGCTCAACAGTGCCCATCAAGTCACTTACAACGATAAAATCACCGAGCTCAAAAGGCCTGTCAAAAACAATGGAGAAGTAGCTAAATACGTCTCCTAAAATGGCTTGAGCGCCCAATGCCACAGCAATGCCGCCAATACCCAGACCCGCAACCAGTGTAGATATTTTAAATCCGAGGTTATCCAGTATAAGAACAATGCCGAATCCCCATATTATCACCTTTACAACGGGCATCGTAACCCTGATTGTGTTTTTTCGTGTGGCATTTTTCTCATTTTTGAGCCAGTGATTTTCAAGCAGATAACTTATCGTGGATATGGTAAATAGAATAGCGAGTATGATGAGCAAAGCGATGCCTGCAAGATAAATAATTCTCTCAAGTCCTCTATGCATATGCAGTGTACTGACAGATATGTAAAAAGTTGCATAATACAGCGCTGGAATTAAGACTTTTTCAATATTTAAAATAATAAAATCATCTATAGTATTTTTTGTTTTTTTAGTGAGTTTTTTGAGCAGTACAAAAAT
>JALTEL010000184.1 GCA_027073945.1 Caldifarciminota bacterium
TTTACTCTTGAACGATTTAACTTCCTTCTCGGACATGCCAAGTTTCACTGCCTCGGCCTGCAGTTCTTTCAATGTTTTTTCTTCCATTTTGACCTCCATAATAATTAACGTTTAATTCCTTTAATTCTGGCTATCTCATTCTCTACTTCCTCAACACTGGCAGTGCTCCAATCTACCTTATTAGATGCTGTCATGCCAGTGCTGTTGCTACCGTCTTTAGTGGCCGCTGCCTTTGCCTGAGCCTCTCTTTCCTTTTCCGCTCCCATTCTAACTAAATCATTGGCGGCGACAATAGCAGCAATGTTTCTAATAGGAATGTTCTTGTAGGCCGGATGTTGTGCGTATTTCAACATAACCTGCCGATATTTACTCATTTCGGGATTTTGTGAAATATAATTGTCAACCTCAATCTTGTTTTCTATCGTGGCAACTCTGCCGGCAACCTTTTCATCAATGATTTTGGAGATTACTTTCTTGTCATCGGGATCAATTTCCTCATCCTCTTCAGTGCTAGCCTCTTCCTTGTTAGAAAAGCTAACGCCCTCCCGAACTTCAGGCTCAATGTCCTTTACTTCTTTTGTCGTCTCCTCTCTGGCTTCCTCTTTGTTCTCAGCCTCTTCATTATCTGTTTTATCGGTGGCATTTTGCCCCACGTCGGTATTATCATCATTTTGGGTGGTATCCCCTGGAGTAATGTTTAATTGCTCTTCCTGTCCAGTATCTTTTGTTTCATCAGCCATTTTGGTTTTTCCATTTAATTTATAACACGGACTATTTTATCTAATCGGCTTTAACTTGTCAAATGGATCAAAGCTCGGTTTGTTGTCTGTTGGCCCCTCTAACGCCCTGATAATCATGTCTGGCGTTTCCATTAGTTCTTTATAGGCCGCCAGCTTTGCTCGCTTTATATCCATGTCCTCTTTGGTGGCTTGGGGGTCATTGGCCAAAATCTGCTCTTTCAACACTTCCATGTTTTCCCTAAGAATATCCTGCAGCAGCAACCAGAATGCCCCCGTCCTGCCGATTTTCAATGTCGCAAGGGCAGCACTTCTCTGCTTCTTAGTGGCAAATAAATTACTGGCCATTGTTTGTTGGTAAACCGCTAGTTTGGCTCGGCTTAACTGGTGTAGCCTGCTGGGGTTGCCCAATAGTTGGCGAACCCGGCGGTGTAAACTGGGCCGCCTGTTCACCCTGTGGGAATAGCTCCGGCTTAACTTTTTTTATCTCTAACGCTTTCTCATGGGCTAACCTGTGAGCTTGCATAGCTTTTGTGTCATTACCCTTAGAATGGATCTCTAAATGCACATTGTGATCGTCTTCGGCGTGTATCTCTACAAGTTTGTTTTTATTAAGGCTGTCATTTTCCCTCTCTGCTATTCTTTCGTCAATAGTGGGGGGGAATAGCCTCTCCACCTCGTCCTTAGTCATTCCATTCAATCTTCCTAGCCGTTTAAGTCCATATCGCCTATTTGCGGTGGGATCTTGGAACGCCATTGCAAAATAAGAAGTTAGCTGTTGCCTTTCCTCAAATTGTTTAGCCCTACTTAATACTTGGCTTTCAATCTTTACATCCGGGTCTAACGTTGCCGAAATATCCTTTTTCATCAAGGGACGCCATTTGTTTCCAAATGCTCCCACCAGCCGGATTACTTTTTTGTCTATCTTATCGGCAAAGTTATCTTTATAAACCTGATACCATTGACGCCAAAATCTCCTCTCGCTCCAGCCAAAGATCTTAGCTGCTAAAGAGTATCTAGTATCGCCTCGTGATGTAGCAATATTGATCTCGCCCAACGTTCGCTTTTTTTCCGAGATCATCCCTTGTTGAATGTCTGAAGTCGCGGTGGCCTTTTGTGCCGATAGATCCAAAGATTTGTAGATAAAGTCAAGTAAGCCAAGATTGGGTCGGCTCTTTACCAATGGCTCAATTGCCCCGGCGATACCACTCGGTGAGTCAACGGGGATAAACTTATTGAATGCAAAGTTTAAGTCTTTACGATTGGATATTTTATTAGAATCATAAATATACATGGGATAAAGATCTGCCTTCATCGTATCCATGCCAAGATTGGCTGCCACGGCCCTTGCTCTCTGTTTATCTTCGGTCAAGTCGGCGATGGATGTCCCATCCCAACTATGCGAATGGGGATACAGAGCACGGTCAATAATCGGCCAATAATCGTGTTTTATTTTCTTTATTCCGATAACAATGCTTCTTTGATTACCCAGCCAAACTTTTACCTTCTCAACCTTTCCCGTCTTGGGATCTTTATAATGCGTATACCAAACGGTAATTGTATATTCTCCATTCGGCCCAAGGCTATTTTCGCTCTGAAAATGATCTGACGTTTGCATACCCTGTGCTTCTTGCCTGGCGTCTATGGCATTCTGAAGTAAAGACTGGGGATCGCCATTGTCAAAACTCAGATCATCCAGATTTACATCCTCCCTAAGAACATTGGGGTTCTCTTCCAGGGCTCGCCTCGTCATTCTAACCTCGTGGCCCATAAATCTTGCCGCTCCCTTTCCGGTGCGATCACCATTTACAGAATTGGCCAAAGGATCGTGTAAAAAAGGAATGGGGTCAATAATATGAGGAACGGGTAAATAGACACCATTCTTGGGATCTCGGATATACTCTTCTAGGGAAATAAGGCCCCTGCCAAAAAAGCAAGTATCCCAGTCCCAATCATAGTCAAGCTCATCCTTCTGCATATCGGTGTAGTCATACTCCGCCATAGCGGTTAAGTTATCACCGACATCCTCATCTCCCTGCTCACGGCCGCTAAAAACAACGGATAGCCGGTCGCTATATAAGGAAGCAAGCACGGTTTGATGAATTGAAAACATTGTTGTGTCGCCAACCTTACTCTGATCTCTCTTTTGGTTGTTGTAAAGTTT
>JALTEL010000185.1 GCA_027073945.1 Caldifarciminota bacterium
TAACGATACAGAATTATTTCAGGATGTATGAAAGACTGGCGGGCATGACCGGAACAGCAGCTACCGAGGCTCAGGAATTCTGGGAAATATATAAATTGGATGTGCTTGAAATTCCCACCAACAAGCCTATAAGAAGGGTGGACTATCCTGATATCATTTACAAGACAAAGAGGGAGAAATATGATGCCATTATAAGGGAAATTGAAAAACTGCATAATAAAAATCTACCCGTGCTTGTTGGTACCACATCCGTTGAAATATCCGAATTACTTTCAAGAATGCTTATAAGGAGAAAGGTCCCTCATCAGGTGTTAAATGCCAAGCATCATGAGAAGGAGGCACACATTGTTGCAAGAGCGGGGCAGCCCGGGGCTGTGACGATTGCAACAAACATGGCAGGCAGAGGAACGGATATTAAGCTTGGAGCAGGGGTGATAAAAAATCCCGAGCAGCCTGATTTTGTCATAAAACAGTGTGCAATCAATACAAAAAATCCCGAGCAGGGTGTAACCTGTCCGAGAAACCCCAGGAAATGTATTGAGGAAGGTGTCCCGTGCGGATTGCATATAGTAGGAACGGAAAAGCATGAATCAAGACGAATTGACAATCAGCTTAGGGGAAGAGCCGGCAGACAGGGAGACCCGGGTGCGTCAAGATTTATTCTCTCACTTGAGGATGACCTGCTGAGGCTGTTTGGCTCGGACAGAGTGGTGAGCGTGATGGAAAGATTTGGGAAAAAGGACGAGGGTCCTATTGAGTCTAAAATGGTTACCAGCGCACTTGAACGCGCGCAAAAAAGGGTTGAAATGCAGAATTTTGCCATACGTAAAAGGCTTCTTGACTATGATGATGTCATGAACAAGCAGAGAGAAGTTGTTTACGGTTTGCGAAATGATATACTTGACGGCAAGAATCTCAAGGATTTGATTTTAAATACCTATGTTGACGAACTGTTGGATGAAAAGATTGAGCAACACTGCCCTCGGAATCGCGACACTGACGAATGGGATAAAAAAACATTGAGAGAGGAACTGTCTTACTTTTTCCTGCTTGATTTTTCCGATATAGAGAAGGCAGGTACACACAAGGAGATTGTGGATATTGTTAAAAAAGAGGTTACGGACGGATATAATGAGAGGGAAGAGGCTTATGGAAGCGAAAAAATGAGAGAAATTGAGAATATAATCCTGCTTTCAACGCTTGATGTTGCATGGCGTGAACATCTCTACACACTGGACCAGCTAAAGGAAGGGATATTTCTAAGGTCATATGCTCAGAAAGACCCTCTTGTTGAGTATAAGAAAGAGAGCTTTGACCTTTTTGACCAGCTCCTGGACAGAATAAGGAATGAAACTATTATGCGGATTTTCAGAGTACAGGTTCCAAAGCTGCCCAGGAAAATGAGAGACAGAATGAGAGCCTATAAGCCTTCTGTTGATCAGGGAAGTACTGGCGCAGGCCGCAAGGGGAATTAAAAGGACCTCTGGTGAATACGGTTTATCTATTTTTTCTCCTGATAAATTACCTTATACCTTCCAATCATTATAATGACGTAAGTACCGAGGCTGCACTACCCGGATGGGATAAAGCTTTCGTTTACGTGCCTCTTTTTACGGGTGTGTCTCTGCTTGCAGTTATGTCAGTACCTGATGGCAGGAGAAAATTGAAAACAAGATGGGAAGTTTTTACAAGCCCCAATCATGCAAGCCCTTTAAATGAGGGTGCTTTCCACTTTACGAGTTTTCAGCATGAAAAAGCTCAGGAGACACAGGCCGATAAAGGTGTGCATTTTTCAACAGCTTTTATGATGTACAGACCCATGTATATTTTTTACCAGTACCTGCTAAACGGCCTTTATAAGGTTATAAGCCCTTCGCGTATGTCAATGCACGTGACTCATACTGCGAAATATGCCGCTCTTGTTACGGATTTCCTGTTCGGATTGAATGAGGAATATGTTGATGGTTTTGAAAAAGATGAGGGCTTCAGTATGTATGACATGACAGCCAATATATCGGGTCTGATTTTCAGCGTTCTCAGGGATAATCATATGCTCGGGCACCTGTATGTTCATTTCAATGTCCACAGGCCTTCCCCTGCCTGGAAATATCACTTCTGGCTGTGTATGCCTTCCTATGAGTTTACAGCTTACTATGATTTAAGTTACTTGCTTGATAGAACGGATAAGAAAAGCAGATTTATCAGGGAATACTCGGATGTTTTCCCCTATGACCCGTTTTTAAAAAAGCTCAGCGGACAGCATACGCCGGAGATATGCTGCGAACACCAAAGAATAAAATAACGGTTATGTGTATGAGTAGTGGCGGTGTTTTCCGCACTTTTGTTCATTATAGCAATATTGTTGATTTTATTCATATTGTTCATTTTTAGCACTTTGCCCGCCATTACTTATACACAATGTTAGGCACTTTTATTACTTCCACGTTAAAAATGTTGAAGTTATTTTCTTAAACTCGGTATTGAAGATAACCCTTTCAGATTTTGGAAGTTCCTTAATCAAATAATCTATTGCTTCTTTGTATTTTTCATTTACCAAATTTTTTCGAACGTGAACTAGTAACTCAATAGCTTGTGCTCTACCTATTTTATTTGACATCCTCTGCTGAACTTCAAATTGAGTTAGTTGTATAATTAAACTTGGTATATGGTCTTCTGACAAAGTCATAAAAAATTTATCATAAAAAGGTTTTGCGCTTGGTGATACTCCGCTATTATAACTTATTCCTTTCCCAATTCTGCAAATTAAAATATACCTAATAAGTTTATCTGTTACTTCTTTTGGAATGTCGGATGGCTTGTCTATAAAAGTCATAATCCTTTCAATAATAGGAACTTCGTGATAAAAATTATCCCAACCATAATGAGCATCTTTAA
>JALTEL010000186.1 GCA_027073945.1 Caldifarciminota bacterium
CATGTAAATACTTTAATGCATTTTTATCCAAAATCCCTGTAATATTAATACCCAATTCCAAATTTACATACAAAGTGTTATGTTTGTATTTAACCGTTCGTTTAAAATAACCACATTTATTCCTGAGGGCTGTACTTCTGTTAAAGGCATATGGATGTATGTTTTTAATAGCGTAAGAAAATTTTATTTTATAAGGTTGTTTAATATAAACGGGATTTTTTCTGCTATTTTTAAATATCAAAGGGTAATAAGGATATATGTCCCACAACGGTAAAGAAAGAACAGAGAATTCTCTTTGACTGACGGCCATATTATGCACTACACCCTGAATTTTAATGCCGATTGGTTTGGTTATACTTCCGATATTTTCAAAGGTATCCGAGAAATCACAAGGTAGGCCTAACTGCTGAAGCAATCTGTAAGCTGTCCTGTCCATGGCATCTTTTTGGAAGTCTAACACATGGTTTTGCCACTTATTGTTGAAAAATCCTCTGGGACTTATTTTGATATAGATTGAGTCATTTTTATAATCAACAAGTGTATGCACATTCAATTCGTTGGAGTGCATTGCTTTTTTGGACACATATCTGAGTTTCCATCCCTTTTTTGTAATCTCATATATCCATCTTTTGTATATATTCTCATGACCCACAACGCCATAGCTATTTAAAGGATTGTAAATTCTGCCTTTCACCTCTGCAAGAATATAATCAAAAGGAGGCAGAAGAACAGAATCCGGATTGATATACGGCTTTAAGACAATTAAAAGTTTTGCATGTTTATCTGTGTTTAACATTAAAAGAGTGCGTTGGGCAGGTGTGATAAAACGGGTTTGTTGTGAGATCTTTGCGGAGTCAGGCGCAAATCCGGTATAGTCATAACCGGGGGCTATGAGCATTGTGTTTTGAATGACGGATTCTGGATTTTTAAAGCCATGCTTGATGTTTGTTTTAAAGTATGCCTGCCGGATTTTTGCAAGTATGGTAGATGCAGAGGTATATGTCCAATAGAAAACGGTCGGACACAGGATATAAGCGGGTGGACTTGCCTTTTCTTTTACCAATGCGCGAATACTGTCTTTACTGAACGTAAATACAGAATCGTGTTTTGTAAAATGTACATTCCCTTTAATTTTGAAAAATAGAGCTCTTTTTCTGGAAATGGTTATTGAAAATATACTTTGCGTGATCGGTATTTGCCTGCCAAACGTGTACATCCCTGATATATTAAGTCCATCCTGTGAGTCCTTTGTGTATTTTACAGCTTTGTATTCGATGGTATCCAATACTTCAAGTCCTATAAATGCGATTTTAACAATTTTGAACATGCCAAATCCTGCATATTGTGCAGTATTCGGGTCAAGCACCGTGTTTATTGCATAATTCGGAATGTTTATAGTATCTCCCGTGTGTTTAATCACTCTTGCATAGATAACCTCAATACTATCTTCATCATCTCTGTATGATAAGCTTTGTGTCCCGAGTTTTCTTATACCTGTATGATTGTATATAACTATTTTCCTGTATATAATAGTCTTTTTTAGAGTATCTGTCAATATTATACTGTGCTTTGAAACTATGATTCTGCCATAAGACGCAGTATTTGCAGTTGTAATTAAAACTAACAATAGCCAATTCATTCTTTTTGCTCACCTAATATGTAGTAGAATTTCCCTGTTTTCATTATATGCTCTTTTATTTTATAAAATTGCCTGTATAAATCTACAGGCACTATCTTGGTTCCAATTGTAAGTCTTGAATATATATGGTGCTTTTGGGTTTTCAGATAGTAGGAAGAAGCATAAGGCTCTGTCTGGACACTAAAAGAATCATCCCCGGGAAAATCAATTACATGAAGATAAGAAGGGAGTTTTAAAGTTTCGTTTGCAGTTATTTGTTGTGTAAAGCGTAAATGAGCGGGATATGTTCTCCTTACATTGGTCATTCTGAAAAGAGTATTAAAAAATCCATAAACAACTCCTCTGGGATTCAGGGCTATTGGCCTTATTAAAAGGAGGTTCCCAATTCTTTTTATGCTTCCTGTTATCTTTACTTTTACTGTGAATGAGTAGTATTTTTTATAGTTATATGCATCGCCTAATATCACGGTATCGACAGTAACATTGTATGATTCAAACATGCGTTTTATTCTATAATAGGGAATGCTGCTTAACATTCTTCTGAAAGCCTGATCATAGCCTCTTTTTTCCGTAAATGAAATGGTTGCATATGAACTGTCCTTCTCGATATACTCCTCTATATTTACGGAATAGCCGTTCCTTTCAGGCGCTGAAAGAGGAATTGTCCTTAATGTATCGCCATGGGCTCTTGATACAATAACCTGCTGTAATTCTTCCGATGGTGGAAGGAAGTCTCTGCCTCCCGCTCCTATAGTAGGGTCAAGGAATGAATAGTTAAGGGGAGCCGTTTCAAGTGCGCATATGGCATGATTTGTCTGGTCTGCAGGGATTCTTTCCACTCGTGAACCAACCGAGGTAACAGTATAATAAGCCTTAAATCCTGCTGCCCTGAGTAGAGCAACAAGCAGGGCGGCTTTATCCTTACAGACTCCTTCTCTATGAAGAAGAGTAATTGTTGCACTGTGGGGTTTGTACCCTTCCTGGTCGGTTTCCACGAGACCAAGATACCGTATTTCGTCAGCAACAAAATAAAAAAGCCTGGCGATTTTCGCAGAATCAGTATTGCATCCTTGCAATATGGAATCAGTGAATTGCCTGATAATGCCGGTAGGAGAACAGTTTTTATCTGATCTTCTGTACTCAAAAGCAGACATTTCTCTGTAGTTTTTGAAATTGGATATTACAAGCTTTCTCCAGTTATCATAAACAGAACCTGATAAATATTCATGATGGGATGCATTAACGGAATCCACGCTAAAAATAAGTAAATTCCCTTTTTTGCTATAGTTGATCTTTCCGTTATAAATACCGAACCTGACTTTTTTGTCAGCCAGTTCTTTCAAAACATATACTTTGTGAATTATTGGCACATAACTTTCAAAAAGCAACACCGCGGTGAAGTATCCGGCATAAGGAGTTTTAAACCCTCCATCTAAAACGTTTGGTCCCTGCCAGTTTCCCCCCAGTTTTTCAAATGTGTAATCCACGGTATCTCCCTGTTCCAGATTTTTGATGGACAGCACCTTTTGCCTGTCTCCCCAGAATATTGTGCCTCCGAATGATGATACGGGTTCATCCGTTGCCTTTTTTACATCGACTTTAACAACGCTGGAATTTTTCTTTAAAACCTTGGCGTTTATATAGGAGGCCGTGTTATAAATGGGGCTGTAACGTATGGATATTCTATGCCAATCTTCAGCGCCCTCTTTGTTATTTATGAGTACTTTTTTGTGTTCTATCCTTTTGCTTGTTCCGTCTGAGTAGTATTCTTCATATATACTGTCATTGATAATGGTGTATGGGGCATGATTTACTTGAAACAGGTTAACCAGAAGTATTAAAATACTAATCTTCAATTATCTTTAAATGTAATTCTTTTAATTGCCTTTCCGTTAAATTGTCCGGCGCTTTCTCAAACAATGCCTGTGCAGTTGTTGTCTTTGGAAATGGAATAACGTCCCTGATTGAAGAGAGTCCGAGCATAACTGCAAGCAGCCTATCAAAACCAAGTGCAATACCTCCATGTGGAGGCGCTCCGTATTCAAGTGCTTCAAGAAGAAACCCGAAATTCTCGTGGATTCGCTTTTCACTAAGTCCTATAAGCCTCAGAAGTTTTTCCTGCAAGTCCCTTCTGTGAACCCTTATAGAACCTGACCCCATTTCTATTCCGTTAATAACAAGGTCATACTGCCTACCTATTACCTTCAGTATATCTTTATCGAGCATTTCTATTGTTTCATCTGTAGGCATTGTAAATATATGATGGGCAGGTTCAACAAGTCCTGTTTGTTCATCCTTTTCAAATAAAGGGAAATTTATAACCCATAGAATAGAGAGCTCTCTTACTGGTTTCTCATAATTGCGGGTTACTATATTTCTGAGAATACCTGCCAGTTTGTAAACATTCTCCATTTTATCAGCAACAATAAGATATGTCCCGTTTTCAAAACTCCCGCTTATATACTTTGAAACCTGACCCTGCAGTTTGCCATCCTGAACTTTGAACCACAGGAGACCCGCTGCGCCTTCTTTTTTTATCTCCTCTGTAACATACTCAATTTGTGCTCTTGATAGGATTTTCTCTGTACTAACACCAATAACTTTACCACCTTTTGCAATAATATCAGCTGTTATTCTGAAATTGCTGTGCTCAAAGTAATCTGTAAAATCAATTAACTTGTTTTTATATCTGAGGTCAGGCTTATCTGATCCGTACTCTTGCATTGCTTTTTCATAGGTGAGCCGTAAGAATGGCATATCTAATTTTATACCGGAAATCGTCATATAAATATACTGGAGTAATTTCTCTGTCAAAGATAGAATATCTGCCATGTCCACAAAGCTCATCTCAAGGTCTACCTGGGTAAATTCCGGCTGCCTATCGGAACGCAGATCCTCATCTCTGAAACAACGTGCGATCTGAAAATATCTATCAAATCCAGAAGACATCAAAACCTGTTTGTATATCTGTGGGGATTGGGGTAAAGCATAAAATTTGCCTCTGTATATTCTTGAAGGAACTACAAAGTCTCTGGCACCTTCCGGTGTGGACTTTGTAAGCATTGGCGTATCTATTTCATAAAAATCTTCACTGTAAAGGAAATCCCTGATTGCTTTCATTAATTGACTGCGCTTTATTATATTTTTCTGCATAACGGGTCTTCTGAGGTCTAAAAACCTGTATCTGAGTTTTAATTCTTCTTGTGCATTTGTATTATCATCTACAACAAAGGGCGGGGTAGGGGAGGTATTGAGAATTTGAACGTTTTTGGCAACAATTTCAATAGCCCCTGTTTTCATGGAAGTATTTATCATATTATCAGGTCGTTTTCTAACAAGGCCATCTATGCTAATAACATATTGTGTACCAAGGGATTGGCATTTTTTATACATGGGATTGTCAGGCTCAACTATTACCTGGACTTCTCCTGAAATATCCCTGACATTTATAAAGATAACACCTCCAAGATTTCGTATTTTCTTTATCCATCCGCAGATATTGACGCTTTCCCCTGTGAATTTCTCGTTCAGTTTTCCTGCGTATTCTCTGTTCATGCTATCTGCCCAAAAAAGTGGGGTAATTGATATTAAATCTTTTGGTATAGTATACTCTGAGCAAAACGACATCTAAAATGCATATGCCGAGGAAAATCGGGAATTTCAAGGCAACTAAAAGAACAAATAAAAAGGAGGATATCCTATAAGAAACTTTTGGCATGAAGTCTGAATCGTCAAATATCGCTATGATAAACAATATGAGGCCGACAGTGGAAGCTATTAATATGAATATATCCATTATAATAAAGGCAAAAACAAATGCATAAAACATTGAAATTGCAGATACTATGGTTGTAGTCCGTTGTCCCAGAAATACTCCTGTGGTTATCTCACCCGATGCCTTGTCTCCCTTTATATCGGGTATTGTGGTATTCAGGAATACGGCAAGAACAAAGAAAAATAGAGGAAGAGAATACCACAGCGTGGTAATTGAAAAGTCTTTTATACTTATCCAGCCCGAAATATATGCAAGTAGTCCGTAACCAATAGTATTTGCCAGAACATCCGCAAAGGGACGAGATTTTAGTTTAAATGGAGGAAGGGAATAGGCCAATCCAAGGAGCAGTGAAACGAGCCAGACAAAGTAGAAAGCCATATCTTGTGTAATAATGGCAATTGTGGCAGAAGCAACGATTAGGGCGGTTGCTTCAATCCATGCAGTCTTAATAGAGATGATGCCTCTGGGGATAAGGAACAATTTGTTGTTGATAAGGTCGCTGTCCCTGTCTTCAATTTGATTCACGATATAGACTGCACCCATCAATAGCGTATATGAGGCAAAAATGAGCCAGAATCGCAAAGGCAGAAGAAAGTTGAATGAAAAGGTCTCTCCCTGTGCACAAGCCGCGTAGGCGAGAAATATGGGCGCCCACAGCGGAATAAATAAAATTGGCCTCATCAGAAAAAAGTAATCAGCTATATTTGATCGCTTTAATCCTGTTTGCTCTGTCATATTAAAATTGTAATTCAAATAGAGCGGAGCTTCAAATTATGCTCTGTACAGCAATATCTAAAAGAAAAAATATCACATAATGTATCTTATGTTAACTTTCGTAAATGCCTGTGGTGTAATGTTGATTGGGCACAGTTCGCAAGTTCCTGCATTGAAAAGAATTATCCAATATTTGAAATTAATGAAGTTTCATATAGCACGGATTCTTTAGTCTCAATGCGGATTTTGAAAGTGTTGTCCTTGATTCTTTGGATTTTTTTTATTCAAGGTTTATAATATGTTTATGTTATTCAACAACGTTTTGCAATACCACAAAATATCCAGTAATTTCGAGCTCGGTGGCACGAGAGTAACACCCAAACTATTCAAAAATCATCTTAAA
This sequence comes from Caldifarciminota bacterium, assembly GCA_027073945.1. The sequence continues at coordinate 6,532 of JALTEL010000186.1, forward strand.
CAGTTTGTAGAGAATGGGTTAATGTCCTTTAACAGGGATGAGGTCTATGCTATGGATTTTATGCGTAAAGACCAGAATAAAATATTACTTACTTTTGACGATGCCTATGAGGACGTGTTTAAGATTGCCTATCCTATGATGGAATCCTATGCGTTTAAAGGTGCGATTTTTGTTCCCGTGCAGTATATAGGAAGGTTGAACGACTGGGATATTAATTTTGGTTTTAGATTTAAGCATATCGGTAAGAAAGAGTTAAAGGAACTTCAAGAGAACGGCTGGGTTATAGGCTCACATACACTCACCCACCCTGATTTAACTGTAATAGATGATACAAAATTGAGAACTGAACTATGCGATTCAAAGCACAGGCTCGAGGACATCATAGGAAATGAAGTATATGCCATTTCCTATCCTTTTGGTCTCTATAATAAAAGAGTACTTGATGCAGTTAAACAATGCGGTTATAGAATTGGATTTGCATCGAATAATTCAAAGAAAGGCAATATATATGCGGTTAGACGCACAAGTGTGTATATAGTTGATATATATGTATACCATATGCTTGATCCTTTATCAGGAAGGCTCTATTTGCACAGGAACAGATTGTTTAATTTTATGGCAAGGCTAACACCTCTTGGCAGGGCAGTGTTACTCAATAAAAGCAAATTCTCAGTATAACTTTCTTAAAGTGGCATATGTGACAATGAGTGAAGCAATAACCTGTGCGAGGCTTATGTAATCTTTCCACCATTTCATTGCTGCGGATTCGACATATATAATGTCACCATTCTCAATGGGCGTTGTGCCGTGAACTCTTATTTTTTTAAACCCTCTGTATATAAATATTTTTCCTGCGTCTATACTTTTACCTCCTGCCCTTGAGAGGTAGAAGCTGAAATTACTTCCAGGTGCATATTCGTATATACCAGGGTTTTTAACCTCTCCTGCCACAGCTATGCCATTAAAGAGAGGGAACACATATACAGTATCACCCGGGTATACAAAACTATCCGTATCCGTGTATTGTATCCGCCCGTTTCTTTTAACATAGAAATTTGGAGCTATGTACTTGATTCCATTTTTTCGCAGGCAGTCCACTATTCTCAAGGAATCAACATTGAAAACGGCTCTGCTGGACGCATATAATCGGAAAGACGGCAGGTTTGTTATTGTATCGATAGGATATACATTTACTTTAGGGCTGGATAGAGGGAAATAAATACCGCCTTCAATCCAGCACATCTTTCCATGCATGGTTGGCACCACAATCCTGTCAATACCAGCACAAACTCTATTTAATCTGTTATTTTGGAGTTTTTTATAAGAGCTGATGTCTATGATGTTCGTATCAGTACCGGATATCAATACCATGGAATCTGTAAGAGCTTCGGGCAGAATACCTCCGGACAGAATTATCAGGTCGCTGAGCCTGTAATTGGCTTTTATAATATAATTCCCTGGATTGTAAACCCCTCCTTCAATGTCAATGCTCATATCTCTTGCGCCGTAAAGTTCAACGTCAATACGTTTGTAATCCTTATAAAATTCTGAGTATATTGACCTTATACTGTCTCTTAATCTGGACAATGAAAGTTCGCTTACAGGATAAAAACCAAGTATGCCAGAGCCTTTGAAAGTGCTGTCGTGAGGAATGGGCGCAAAAGGAAGGGGTGCAAACAGAGGCATTTTTCCCTCAAAATCTATTTGTGTTTTAAAACCCGTGCCCTGATTATTGAAAGATACAAATAAACTATCGCCAGGACCGACTATATACAGATCCGGGTTAAATTTCATAGGTGAGTTACCTAAAAGCAACAGATTTAAAAATAAGGCAATTTTAACCATTATACTGCTCCTTTAATTTGTTAAGTTCTTTTCTCAATTCTTCGACTATTCTACTCTCCTCTACTCTCCTTATGGGCTTACCCTGTCTGAAAATAAGACCATAACCCGGTTCGGCTGCAACACCTAAATCTGCTTCCCTTGCTTCTCCCGGGCCATTGACCTCGCACCCCATAACAGCAACTTTGACAGGGATTGCAAATTCTCTGAGCATCAGCTCAACCTTCCGGGCAAGTTCAATTAAATTTACCCTGGTTCGTGCACATGTTGGACATGAAATAAGAATCGGGCCGTTGTACCGTATACCAAGAGATTTGAGAATTTCCCATGCCACTTCCACCTCTTTTACAGGGTCATCTGTTAGAGAAACTCTTATGGTGTCCCCTATGTTGTTGTAAAGCAGGTACCCTATTGCAATTGATGATTTCACAGTACCGGGTAAAAACGTCCCTGCCTCAGTGACACCTATATGCAGAGGTAAATCAATATTTTTGTTAAGTAATTCGTAAATCTCAATGGTATCACGAACAGAACTGGATTTTGCAGAAACAACGATATCAAAAAATCCAAGGCTTTTTATATAATTTATCCATTTCATGGCACTTTCAAGCATTGCCATTGGGGTGGGCCCTTTGTATTTATCTATTAACTTTATTTCAAGAGAGCCTGAATTGACACCGATTCTTATGGATTTTTTATTTAACTTTGCAGCTTCAACTATGTCTTTTACATGCTCTTTTGAGCCAATGTTGCCGGGATTAATCCGAACTTTGTCTGCACCTTCCTCTATTGCATTAATTGCAAGCATGTAATTGAAATGTATATCAGCTACAAAAGCTGTGTTTGGAAAATCTTTTCTGATTACTTTAAAGGCATTTAAGCTTTTTTTGTCAGGAATAGCCAGGCGTACTATTTCACATCCTGCATCTGTAAGTGATTGGATCTGTTCTTCTGTCTTCTGAATATTTACCGTTTTTGTGGAAGTCATGGACTGCACTCTTATCGGGTTGTTCCCGCCTATGCCAATACTTCCTACCATAACTTCTCTTTTTTTAGTTTTATCATTCTGCATATTATAAATTATAAAGTGCCTT
>JALTEL010000187.1 GCA_027073945.1 Caldifarciminota bacterium
CACAAACAGGAGCAGGCGACCAGGTTCCCAGCCGACCTACTAACCAATCTACTGGGGAAACTACTGGGGAAGTTACCCCGCAAGCTGCCCCGCAAGTTGCCCAGCAAGCTGGTCAGCAAGATAAAGTTCCTATTGTTGTCAATGCGCAGGGAGACACAGTGGAGATACCTAAATGGGATACGCTTGTTACTCGAAAGAATAATCCAACACCACAAGATTTATTAGATTCTTATGCCCAGGCAAGTGCCAAATGGAGGGAAGTTAAAGATAAAGATCAAAAGATTATTAGCAACATAATAAAGAAGAATAATGCTCCTGAATATACTGCACCTCTATTTGATAATGTTCTGAAATGGGAAGATGCCAGACAGTTAAAGCCAGAAAGACAAACATCTTATTTCTGGGGGTCTATTAAAGACTTATATCATTTTACAGCAGATGAGCTAAGAAGGATTCATCAATATGTTAATACTCTTGATGATGCCACGCATGGTGTAGGGCGTATGCTTATTGATTACATGCCAATGAACATTCCTTTGACATTATTGTCCAAACATGGAAGGGAGATGACCAATCTCTTTACTCAAGCTGCATTAGCTAAAGGCGAAGAGAAGCAAAAGATTTCAGAAGAATATCGCAAAGAAAGAAAGAATGCGCCATTAATGCATGCTGCCGACTGGTTGGATAAGATGGTTGCTGGCAATCCCGATATGCCAAATGATTTTCTGGGACACGTTTTAACTGGGGCAACGAGCATTACCCCTTTGTTAATAGAATTGATACCAACACCGGAAGTTAAATTGGCAATGTTGCCAGAATATTTAAGTTCTGTACCTAAGCTTGTAACACTCGGTGGCGTTAAGGGATTTCTGAATGGATTAGTGCAAGGACAAAAAGAACCGGGTATTAAAGGCGTGGTAGAACCATTTAAACAAATGGGGATGGGAGCCGGTGAAGGCTTTATTATGCATGGACTAGGTTATTCATCTGGATTATTAGGAAAGGCGGTAACAGAGGCTACTAATTCCAATATTCTTGGTGCAACAACATCAACAGCTTTCGCTGGTCTTGGTTTTGGTACAAAGGATGTTTTAAACAATTGGGCTGAAACAGGCAAGCTTGATCTTAAAACTGCTGCCCCCGGTTTGGGGATGTCTTTATTTGGTATTCCGGGCATAGCTCGTGTTGCGGGGATAGATGTAGGCAGGGCAATGATAAAGAGTGCTGGGGAAAGAGTAGTAGCAAACACGTTGATGGCTGATCCTACGGCTATCAAGACGATAAACAATATGCGTGTTGATCCGGTAGGGTTACGCAGACAGGCAGAAGAAATAACCAAAAAGATTCCTGAAGAAAAGGATGCTGAAAAGAAAGAAGATTTGGTAAAATCGCTTAACACTATTAACAATATCCTTGATATAAATGCTGGCACGCAGATAATATTAAAAAATCCCGAGTTTGCCAAGAAGTTTATTCAGAAAAACAAAAACTTATCTGATGAAGACAAAAATTATTTGATAAGCAAGATTGATGATATAGCCAACGAAAACGACTCTTATGATATAACAAAAAAAGAAAAGGTTTCACAGGCGCAAGCAAAGCCACAAGTGGGGCAAGAACCCGCCGCAAGGGAGAAAGCGGCTGAGAACGTCCCAAACAAGCCCACAGAAGTAAATGTGGCAACTTATTATCATGGTTCCTAAAGGGATTTTTCTCCAGAACAAATATCTGAGGGAAAGGGTTTGTTACAAAAAGGAATTTATTTATCTGAATCAAAAGATGTAGCAAGGGATTATGCTGGAGAGGGCGGAAAGATTTATAAATATAAGGTAGATAAAAAAGCAAAAGTTTTGAATCTGACAGATGGGGAAATGGTGCTTAGGTATATGTTGGATAACGGAATTATTGATAAGGAAGAAATTAACAGTGATTTGGAAAACTATATACTTTCTGGCAGATTATTCCAATATGACCCTTATAATAGAACTGGCATTGTTGATGATTTATTAGCTACGGCAAAATCTCAAGGATACGATGTGGTTCGTTTATATGATGATCTTGATGGAAAATCGAATAATATTGCAACAGTGGTTATTAATAAAGGCGTAATTAAGCCTTCAGAAGGCGTAGAGGCAAAAAAAGAAACAAAACCAGAAGCCATAGCAAAAGACTTAGGCCTTGAGTATATAGGCAAACAAGAAGGCATGCCAAAAGAAGGCTTGCCTGATCAGGACTTATACAATGTCAAAGTAGGCAAAGACCAGGCTACTTTTACGGTGCCAACAGGTGCAGATAAAGCAACAGTTAAGGCTAAGGCCGAAGAGGTGAAAGCACGCTTTGAGAAAAAGCCAAATGTTGGTGAAAAGCCGCCTGATGAGTTTTCTGATAGGGCTATAGATTTTGTTGATAAAGAATATTTAGGTAGCGAATCTGACAGTAAAATGTATCATGTTACAACTGCTAAGTCCAAGGTTCTTAGTGAGGGGCTAAAATCCCGCAAAGAAACCAAAGGAATTGGTTTAGGTGGTGGTATTACGAACCAGGCCCCAGATAAAGTTAGTGTAACATTTGATGAAGCGCAGTCCCAAACTATTGCAGATAGATTAAAGCTGGCTGTTAAGGCTGCACGTGGTAAAGCCTCTATTGATGAAATATTGGATTCGTTTGATATGTTAAGCGATGATACACCAAGAGATTTTGCCGAGGCATTACATGCACCAGAAGAAACCTATGATGATTGGGATTTATTTAATCAATGGGTTAAGGAAAGTTATAAAGGCAAAGAATATGAATTATTAGCTGAGATAGATGATGCCTTACCGGAATTATTTCCCGGGTATGAAGGACATGGTTTAAGGGTTGGATTAACGGGTGCAAAAGAACAGGTTGCCAAAATTGATCCAAAAGAAATAGACGTCCTGAATGTTTCAGCAAGGAAAGGAGCCAAAGCAGAACACATTCCTGATGAGGCAGAATTAAGATTTAAACCTGAAGACGTATGGGTTAATTATAAGCCAACAGCAAAAGAGCCAACCAAACAGATAACAATAACAGAACAAACAAAAGGAGGAACAGAAAATGCCGGTGAAATTGGAAAGAAAGCTGCGCAAGCAGGCGAACAAGCACAAAAATTGGAGCAAGAAAAGAAAGGACGCTTACACGTTCGGGACAATGTATCGGCTCGGATGGCGCCGGGGCAGGCAGAAGGACGTGGGGGCAGTAGCGAAAATGGAAAAGCACGGGAAGTAGAGAAGAAAGCAGAGAAGCCTTGGCAATTAACGAAAAAAGAATACGATCAGTATAGCAAGCAGTTATATGATAAGTTGGGCAATAAATTGTTTGCGAATACAAATTTTTATAAATACTACCTGGAGGCCTCACTTGAGTTACATCAAGAAGCTTTAAGAGAGGTTAGAAAAGAGAACGACAGACCACATTACATTGTTATTGCAAGGGCATTACAAGAAGGGAAGGTAGTGCCAAAAGAGATTCTTAAAGATTATCCGCAACTAGTCAAGAAACAAGAAGTTTCCCAAAAGGGCTGGGTTAATAAAGAGGAAGAAAGTCTTATTAAAGATGCATGGAAAATGCCAGAAGAAGAATATGTTGGCAAAATGGCTGAAGCTTTATGGAAACAAGACCCCTATTATTTTAATAAACCCTATGATAGATGGGAAAGTGCGCATAGGCAAACCCTAAGTAATATTTACGAAAGCCATATCTATTATGTTAAGCAAGCATTGAAAGAAGGCAAGCCTGTCCCTGTTGAAGTGTTAAAAGACTATCCCGATCTTGCAAAGCAATATGTTGGTGAAAACTTGCCGCTTACAATATCGAAAGAGGAATTTATTAAAAGTCCACCGAAGGGTTATAGATATAATCCCAAACTTCATGAAGAAGCCAATGTGCATGAAGAGAAAGGATATATAACGGTCGGTCCAAAGTTTTTTAAGCTTTCACCAGGAGAAAGAAAAACTGTTATAAATCACGAAAAAGCACATTCTTTAGAATCCTCTTTTAGTTCTTCTGAATGGAACGATGCTTTCAAATACACTGACCAGGGCATATTAGGCCCGGTTGGAAAGAACGAAATGATTGATGGCGTTCATTCTCCCGGTGAAAGGATTACAGATATTTATGCTTCATTATTAGATGGGGAGCCAAGATGGACAACAGTTCCATTAGGGGGATATAAAAAAGTTGCAGAGTTAGCCAAGAAGAAAGGTTTTCCAGTTAATTATCGGCCAGACGAAGTTTTTAGAAAAGCACAAGAGGAAAAACAGGGAATTAAAAACAATCCCGTAGGCGAAGCTAAAAAGCCAAGCGAAGGGAAAGTATCACCTGCTGCACAAAAGCCTCTCAGCACGGCTGAAATGCACTCAGAAGCAGGGAAAACAGTTGCCGAAGCTATCAATAAGCTGCCCGAAGGAGACAACCCTGCCGATATAGGCAAAGAGTTTGCCAAGAAAGTTAAGGCAAAAGAGATAGCAGCAGATGAGGCGGATAAGATAGTATCGGCATTAAAGATAAAACAGGATGCTTATAATACAAGGCAGACCAAACTTCTTAAAGAAAGAGAAGCTGAAATAAAAAATAATATATCCGAAGGGTTTTCAGATATAATGGATTCTTTTGGTGGTAAGCTTAGTCTTACTGGAGAGAAAAGAGCTAAGGCAATAGAGGGGTTAACAAAAGTAGCAAAAGGATTAGTTGATCTTGGCACGTTACACGTAAAAGAGTTAGAACGTAAATTAAGATTAAAAATAAAAGAGAAAGTATTTGATGCCAGAAAACGTAACCAGCTTTATAAACTTATTCGGGAATTAGATTTGGGGAAGATTCTAAGAGAGACTCAGCAGGAATTAAGAGAAAGGGGCATGGACCCGACGATAGCTTTATTGAACAAGGGTCTTGATGATATTAATTTTGTTGTCAAGGAAGATAAGGAAAATGCAATTGAGACATTAAACAGGAAAGATACAAGACTTGCTTATGTAGAGCTTGTCAGGAAGCGTAGGGCATGGATAGATATAAGGAATTTAAATGCAGGCATTCTTTCTCATTATCTCAGAACTTACATGCCAAAGGTAATAAGGGAACTTGTCCCATTTATAGTTGAAAAAACAGATATTCCAAAAAACTTAGGCAGGCCTGATCTTGAAAAAGCCTATGAGGAAAATAAAGCAGAATTTGAAAAAGGTGGTAAATATTACGAAGCTGTTCAAAAGATAAAATCTTTCTATCATGAATATTTTCAACAGATGGTTGATCATCTTGATATGACAACAGATCGGGAAATAGAAGATTTTATAAACCGTATTTGGGATATTCCTAAAAAGAAATTGCCTGAAGTTACATCTTGGTTCAGGACGACAACGGAACACACAAATAAGAGGTTAATAGAAACCGTTAAGGAGGGTGTAGATGAATTTAATATTAAACCAAAGACACTTGATATTGCTGAATTAATTCCAATATATGCTCAATCCATAAACAATGCTGTGGCTAATAGCATCTTTGTTGATGCGGTTAAGCTTTTCCATCGTGCAGGACAACCGATGTTACTACCAGCATCCAAAGCTCCTCCCGGATGGATAACAACAGATCATCCTGCTTTAAGGGGATGGGTGTTTAAGGGAGAGAAAGATGGCAATGCTTTTATGGCTTATGAGAACATGAAGGCTCATCCTGATTTAGCATCTTTTATGAACAGGATATTTGGTAAAAGGATTACTCTTCCTGTTCATATCTTTGGTGCAGACAGAGATTTATTCAGGGGTTATGAGATGGGCAATATGTTACTTAAGAAGTCTTGGTTAAGTTTAAGTTTTTTCCATCCGATTGCCTTAACACAATCTCTGGTAGCTAAATTAGCGCCAAAACGTGTTCCAAAAGATTTTGCTACCCCATTTTATTATATGTTAAATCCCCAAAAAGGTACGCCGGTGCAAGAGAACCCAGAACTTGCAAGAAGGGCAATACAGAAGGGGGGCGTTCAGTTTGGTTCGACGAGTGATTATGATGTTAATAGGATTCAGAATGCTTTAGATAGATTTGCAGAAATAAATAAAAACATTCCTCTGTTAAAATGGGTCACTAAAGGTTTTGCAAAATTTAATAAGGCTTGGGATAAGGGCCTATGGAATTACTTACATGATGGATTTAAATTATATGCATGGTATGATATTGAACAAAGGGCCCCTAAAAATATGACAAAAGCCGAAGAAGACAAATACTATAAAGAACAAGGGGCTTATATTAACGATGCTTTTGGTGGGCAAAATTGGGACTTATTGATGATGTCACCTAAAATACGACAGATATTAAATTGGGGTTTCCTTTCAATGGACTGGACGATTTCAACTTTTAGACAAGCTCTTGGGGTAATGGGTATAGGAAAGGTAGATAGATCAGAACCTTATTTCAAACAATTACTTACTAAAAAAAGTGGGGTAAATATTAGGGCTAAAGAAGCAACAACATATTGGTTAAAAGGAATGGTCATTTTTGGTGTAGGCTTAAATATGTTAAACATTTATCATCGCAAGAAAGACAGAAAAGAAAATCCACAATATTATGTTGATAAGCCAAATTCTTTTTGGGATAATACAATGTTCAATAATACAATAGGGCATAAAACGCATGTTTTTGTGGGGCGCTATAATGATGGTAGTGAAAAATATCAAAGATCATTAAAACAGTTTAGAGAAGTGCCTGAATTAATTATAGATAAGGACGGAATAAGTTTTCCAAAGCCTATGTTAAAAAAACTTGCAGGGAAAGCAGCTCCTTTGCCTACGCTTTTTGTGGAAATGTCAACAGGGCGAACACCTAGTGGCTATGACGATTGGGATTTAAAAGACAAAAAAGGATGGGATTGGACATTTGGTCTTTTAAAAACCCTGGCTAAGGGACCAGTACCATTTGCTTTTTCTGATTTATTGCGTGGAGATAAAGAATGGACACCTGCCAATCTGCTTATGCCCTTTAATAAAGGTATGACAAAATCACAGGCCATACAGGCTTTTAAGAAAGGTATTGACGTAGAGACAGGTCAGATAGATGAAGACTATATGCGGCAGATATATGAGATGGCTGTGCGTAACAATCTTCCTGCTTTTGATTTGGAAAAGCTCGGTCTTGCTAATGCCAGGATGGAATATATTGCAAAAGTAAAAGAGGGAATAAGGTCAATAGAGGATGTTGATAAAGCCATCGCAGAAGCTACTTCTCCTCTTGTTAAAAAGAAATTGCAAGAGAAAAAGAAGAGGATGCAGCATGATATAGATGCCATGAAGGAGGTGGCCAAGTATTATAAATACATGGATGATTATTTTGCAGAACAGGAAAGAAAGTTTGCTTTAGAAAAGAAAGGAGAAACGATTCCAAAGGACGAAACATTCAGTAATGAAATGAGGTTTTTAGAATACAGAGAACAACATCCAAAGCAGTTTGAATTATTTAAGAAAAACAAATGGATTCCCACGGCCTATACAAGAAAAAAACACATCCTTCCCAGAACGGATAAAAAAATAGAGTTTACAGATGATCAGATAAAAGAAATTAATAACAAAGCTTTCACAATATATGCCAAAAGGTTTTTGGCTAACAAAGAATATTACAGCAGCTTATCTAAGGACAAGTTAGAAGAACGAAAGAAAGCCGCATGGAGCTGGGCTGTTGGGCGTGCCGTGGGGGATGAATATCGAAAAATCAAGAATCAGTAATTTAGTATATTTGTATAGAACAAACAAACATTCAGATCATGGCAAAAAGTTGGACATTAACAAATTTAGCAGGCTTTATTAAAGCCGAAGAGGGTGGTTCTGCTTCCGAACCCATTTATATCCCTAAAGCAGGATTGAGTATAAAGGTAGCAAGTAGTGTTGTCAGTCTGCGCTGGCCTGCAAGCTATCATGGTGGCAGCAACCACTGGGAGGCTATATACACAGACATAGTATCGCCATCAGTAGCATCCAATGAAGCATTGGCAGATAAGATTGCCTTCTGGTCGGCAAGTTCAGGTGATGATAGGACTTCGGCATTTTTAGGTGTAGATACCATTAGTGGTACGGTGGCAGTAACCCCTCCGGCAGGTGTTGACGGGTGGAAGTATTATGTGGCTATGTCAGATACGGTAATTAATGCTTTTACAGACAATGGTGATACCAGTTCAGTTATTTCATCTGGTGTCACCATTACGGCGGGGAACTTTGTTTCGGCAAATGGATTATTTACTTCCATAACTTTAACATCAGGTGATGGTGTAGCATATCGGGGATAAAAGATGAAAATAAGTACAGGCATAGGAGTGCCATATTCACACGGGGGATCCAGATATAAAATGCTTTTCACCTCCACGGGTGACGGCACAGGGGTGTCAACAATTAGCTTAACTGTAAGCAAAGATATAGGGCTTACCCTGGATGGAACAGCCCGGTTCTATTCCGATTCTGCCGGGACGCTTGATGAAAGCACTACATGGACGGTTACCGCCGGGGCCACAAGAACCTATTATCTGAAATGTCCTTCCGGGACAGCTAATCTTACCTTTTCAGATAGGACAAAACTTACGCAATGGAACGCATGGACAAGTTCAACTAATGCAGCAAGTTTAAGCGGGGATATAAGTAAATTTGTGAATTTAACATATATAAGTATTTATGGTTCTAATACGTTATCAGGTAATATATCAGGATTAACTTCATTAATTCATCTTGGGATTGCCAGTTCAGCTACCATATTTGGCAGTATAGAAGGGTTAACTTCCTTAATTTTTTTGCAACTCGTTGGTTTCAATACGATAACAGGTGATATTAATCCTATTGTTAACGGAATTACCTATTTAATTATTAAAGGAAATAATCATATGGATACTTATACCTCAGGAGCTACATGGACAAATGCCACGGTAACAATTAATCCATATACCGGATATGGGTATTCTTCAACTGAAATAGACAATATGCTCATTGACATGGATAACAGCGGATTCAATAATGTAACAATAACTCTGCAAGGCTCGTCCGCAGCAAGGACAGCAGCAAGCGATGCAGCAGTAAATAATATGACGGCTAATAGTTGTACGATAATAACAAATTAAAATGGATATACGAGTAAAAGACAAATATATACTTATCCTTGACAAAAAAGGAAAGACTTTGCTGGCTCAAAAAATAACGGGCAGGATAGAGACACAGCAAACTGTAAAGACATATGATACAATTACAGCCGTTCCGGTGGAAAAATTACCTGTATTGAAAGAGGGCGAGCAGCAGGAAGATAATAAGCTATATCAAAAAAATGGGAAAATAGTAATAAAAGAGGTTGCGCCCCTACCAATAAAGCCCGCACCAATAAAGAAAATAATTAAATGAATGAGTATTACATCCAATTTAGACAATTCATACAAGAATTAATTAAACATCCAGATAAAGCAAAAAAGTTTGTTCAGAGTGCTGGCA
>JALTEL010000188.1 GCA_027073945.1 Caldifarciminota bacterium
TTTATAAAGATTGGTTCAGTTGTATTAAAACTGGAAGACATTCCAGCAAAATCCCAAACTCTCGCCCTAATAAAATAAGTTAAGCCATAAGCTAAGATATTACCTCCAAGGTTGAGCCAATGAATATTATCCTTGTAAGGATACGTTCCGTGGAAGAGTATGTCGTTAGGGTTATTATACAAATCTTCTGTGTAATTGTTAGGACTCCCAATATAAACATAGTAGTCCACATACTTAACACCTGATTCTGGATCAGATGCTTTAACCTTCAACCATAAGTAGTTCGTCATATTTGACTGATGCCTATCCTTAAATGGAGCGAGACCGCTGATGTAAGTTATGACCGGTGGGGAGGAGTCATAGTAAACAGGGTAATCTAAGCTCGCGATCTTACCTGTTTCCTCTGAACAATGAATATGAAAAATGTACTCCCCCATCTTATTCAAAGATACGTCTTGAGAAAAGGAGTTAGAATTTTCCCCTGAGAAAAAATTATTAGTCTTTTCATCATTAATTGAATAAAAGCAGGTTTTCATAAGTTCAGTTGTTTTTATACTGAACACAAAATCTCTAGAAATAACATGATGATTCAATGGGCTCGTAACATGAATAAACGCTTTAGTTATGTTAACTAAAAATGTATCCAGATCATACTGGTAAGCTGTCTCATTTTTAACTGCTTTACAGACAACTGAGTATTTATGCAATCCTGCAGTTAAGTAAAAGGTAAGTTTATGTCGAGTAGAATAAACTGAACCTCCTTCTTCAATTCCTGAAAGATTATAAAAGAGAAGGTTGGAATCTTCAAATAGAGATTTATAATTTGATTGACTTTGTGAAGTTGAATAACCCGCAAGCTTACACACAGCAGGTAGGTTCGTGCTAGCTTCTACCGTCACAAAAGATCCTTCTTCAGAGAAATCTTGAGAAATATTATTAACTTTAACATGTAAGATAGGAATGCTTGAAGAATTAATAATTAAGTAAACTTTATTTAAGGAGTTGGAAGAATTATAGCAGGTGATAGATAAATCATACTTACTGTAAAATCCAGAAATATTAAGATTAAGTAATTTAAAAATTTTGTAGTTAATCTCTTGATTCGTAAGAATAAAATTTCTAAACAGGTAATTGCTTTTACCATCATACCAAGATTGATTACAGCTTTCCACAGGATTAGATGCCTTAACCTGTAAATTCAACATTCCTTTAGAGAGAAAATTATTACTTAAGGGGATTGTATGGTTTGATGAACTTATCGGATGAGGATAAGTTAAGTAAAAGTCAATCCCCGGCTTGTCAATCCCATCAATCACAGAAATATACTTTGACACATTGAGATCACCCACCCAAAAAGTAACATTTGTACTTCCCACTTTATCTGCGTGAATTGACAAAACATCACTCTTATAACTAACAGAGAGTATACCTGCATTTGAAAAAGTCACACTACTTATGCTAGAAGGATCAACAGGATTACAAGAAGTCGAACCTGCAACACATTTTTCTAAAGAGAAAGATTCTGTTTGACCCAATAACATACGGTTGTTTACTGCTAAAGTTAAATAATAATTAACTGAAGTTTTAGGTTGATAACTAAAGGTTAAATGATAAGTCCCAAAACCTTTAACAACAACTCGCAATTCATTACTGCCCACCTTTATATTAGATGGCTCAACAGGTAACTCAAATGCGCTTATCATTCCACTAACTTGAATTTTGGGAGATAAATTCGTCTTATTAAGATACACTGAAACATCAGATGAAGGAATTGATTTAGAAAAGATCATAGTCAAATTCAAATTAGTCTTCTGCTCAGGAACAACACACCCAGAACCACCACCAGAACAAACATGAACCTTCCCATCAGAACCAACATAAGAAAGAGAAAGAGAAACATCAAAAGCATTCTCCTCAGTAACAAAATTAACCAAACGACTAACACCAACCAAATTACCATCACCATCAACAGTAAAACAAGAAACATTCAAAACATTCAAACCCACAACACTAGAAGAAAAACCAGAACTATGAACAACACCAGGATTAAACAAACCTCCATCAGAAGAAAAACCTTCAACATTATTGTTTTTCTCACTAGAAAAAAAACCAAAAACATGACTATCATTCAAAAGAGAATAATTACAAACTGCATCAACACTCGTATTAACAAAAACACGCTCCATGAAACCACCAGAAACTTTATGATTATTCTGCTTTGGAATTACATCAACATTTAAAATTCTAAGTTGATTATTTGATTTTTTATCATCAACAACCTTATAAACCTTAACACGAACCAAACTACCATCAGAACAAGACAAATTAACCAAAGAACCCGAGTTTACATCAGAAGTAACCGACATATCACCATTACTATCAGGCGACACCTGAGAAAACAAGTATGAATTTACATAAACATTACATTTAACATTGTCATAAGAACCCGTAAATTTAAAATCAAAAGTATACCTGTGAGGAAGAACATTCAAAGCAATATCATTAATATTCTTCCCAACATCAGAAAAATAATAATCAGACCTCGGGATAGGGTTGACCAGCTTAAAACCCCATGGAGAATCAACAGACTTCTCAACCTCAACCACAACATTATTCGAAATATTAGAACCAATCTTATTAACCTCCCAAACACTTAAATTAACAACACCAACACCAACACCCTTAAAATACCAACTACCCCCAGAAAAATAACACTCACCCACATCAGAATTATTCGTAGAACAATTAAAGCCAGAAGAAACAACATCTTTGTAACCATTAGAATACTGCACAAGTACATTCACTTCACGCTCATCACCAACACGAACATTCCTAAAGTTAGAAGAATCAACAACCAACTCCTTCAAAAAAATCCCTGAAGAATTAGAA
>JALTEL010000189.1 GCA_027073945.1 Caldifarciminota bacterium
AAAATATACGGCACAAGTCCGACCAGGATTATGTATATATCTGACATACGATATATTTTAATGTACATTATGAGGACTTTCAAACGATCATAAAATTGGTAAAATTAGGGTGTGGCTTATTTATTCATCCCGAACTTAAGAAAAAGGCGGACTATAAGCGTATCCAATGTTGCCAAAATATTTGATATACTTAAACGAATGGTTCACAAATATGTCTGATGCCTAAAAATTACTGCTGTCAACGTTATCCCAATCACTCTTGTCAAAGTCATCCACCAACACTGCACCGAGAGATGCTCTCCTGTTGATAACCCAAAACTTTTCTGCCTGTGATAACGTATCAAACCATGCCGGGAAATTTACATATTCCTTTTCCATTTTTCCTATCCATTCCTTTGCGACACCGAGCACCATGGCATAAGGCAGAACCTTTGTAAATATATCCGGGTCTGCAAGGGCAAGTTTTTTTATTCTATCCTTCTCCACCCTCTTTATAAACTCCCTGAAACCAAGTAATCTTCCCCATGCCTCAACACCCTTGTCCGTTCTCAAAGCAACGGAATCTTTCAGCTTCCCATACACAAAATATATGATGCCTCCAAGTATGAACATACCAACGCCCAGTATAATAATCTCTCCAACCGAATGAAAAACAGGGAACAGAGGATTCGTAAAAGTAAACTGTGGAGAATAGGTCTTTATCAAAGATGCGGGATAGATACGGTGCAGCAGATATATGCCAAATATGGACCCTATAAACAGTATAATGGAAAGTGCTGTGAACAGGTCTCTAACACTGTACGGAGCCTCATTAAAAAAACCTCTTTTAGTGGCATCGTCTTCAACTTTTTTCTCAAGCAGTATGATGTCCCTGCCGAATTTTGGACCGAAATCACTCAAAAATACCTGTCCGTTTAAATCAGTCTGCTCCAGAATGAAATCTATAACATCTGCTTCAATCTCGTTCAATTCGCTGAAATCTTTCTTTTTTACCTTTAAAATAACATCTTTTTCTTTATCATCCATAAACATCTTGTTCCTTTCAACAGGAACAATATCGATGTACCCTCTTGAACCAAGGTCAAATACAATGGAGATAATGTCAATAACATCCGCCTTTTCGTCAATGAGTACACCGGCAATATAGGATGGAATATCATGAGGCAATTTGTACTCAACCTTCACAACATCAGGCCTTTTGTCCTTTCCCAAAACCCATTGGAAAATAAGCAGTATAAAACCTGATGCCAATCCCGCCAAAATATACGGCACAAGTCCGACCAGGATTATGTATATATCTGACATACGATATATTTTAACATACATACCGAGAACTTTCAAATAATAGTTCTGTCGAATATAGACAGCAGGCATTAAACGGAAATCAAAAAGCAATTAAAATACCTCAAATACCCCTCTTACTTTCGACTTGTTTTATGCTGTACAACTTGAATTTCTGGTTATTCAAGCTTAAAATTAACCATGTGAATATGACAAAAAGCAAGTGGCCATTTGCAAAGTTTATTGAAATAACAGCATCTGAACTTGTTGAAAACGCACGTGGAGGTATGCTATGGACAGAGAAGATATAATAAAATTGGTAAAACAGGGTGAAGTGAAAAAAATAATGCTGTGGTTCACCGATATACTGGGCAAGCTTAAGGGATTTTCCATAAGTCCGCAGGAAATTGAAAGAGCGCTTGATGAAGGTATCAATTTTGACGGTTCCTCCATAGAAGGACTTGTAAGAATTGAGGAATCCGACCTAACAGCAAAACCGGATTTAAACTCGGTTTATCTCATTCCAGATGATGGTGCTAACACCCTTGTTCTTATATGCGATATCTACTATCCTGACGGCTCTCCTGTCGAGAGTTCTCCGAGATATGTGCTGAGAAACACACTGCACAAAGCCATGCAGGAATTCGGATTTAAATACTACACAGGACCAGAACTTGAATTTTTCCTCTTCAGCAGTAAAGAAAAAATTGAAACTTATGACAGCAAGGGTTATTTTGATATAGCACCTTATGATCAGTATGATGAAATTTGCAAAAGAACAGTTGAACTACTCAATTTAACGGGTATAAACGTAGAGATGGTGCATCATGAAGTTGCTGAAAATCAATATGAAATAGATTTCAGATATGACGAGGCGCTAATTGTGGCTGACCACCTCCAAGTGGCAAAATACATAATAAAAAAGACAGCAGAGGCAAATTCTGTATTCGCCACATTTATGCCAAAGCCCGTATTTGGCGCCAATGGCTCGGGTCTGCACGTCCATCAATCGCTTTTTAAGGATAACAAAAATATATTCTTTCAGGAAAACGATGAATATCACCTGTCTCAAACGGCAAAACACTATATAGCCGGTATGTTAAAATATGCAAAAGAGATGACATCAGTGACCAATCAATGGGTAAATTCTTACAAAAGACTCGTTGCAGGCTACGAAGCACCTGTTTATGTATCATGGGGAAGACAGAACAGGTCTGCACTACTACGTGTTCCCGCATTCAAAGAACAAAGGCCATCCTCCTGCCGGGTTGAATACAGGGCACCTGACCCTGCCACCAATCCTTACCTTGCATTCAGTGTTATGCTTGGCGCTGGATTATCCGGTATCAGAGAGAACATACTTCCCCCTCCCCCGATTGAAAAAGATATTTACAGTATGTCGGCAGAACAAAAGGATAAGCTCAGGATACAGGTACTTCCGGATTCTCTTTATGCAGCAATTATTGAAACCGAACACAGCGAATTCGTAAGGGACATATTCAAAGAACAGTTTTTCAAAAAATACATTGACAACAAAAAAGCAGAATGGGAGCATTACAGAATACAGGTGACGGATTATGAAAAGAAAAAATACATCTGCCTCTGACCAGGTATTTTAATGAATACACGAATAATACTGGTCGGCGCAGGAGGACACGGGAGAGAGGTACTGAGCCTGCTTGTTGATTCTGGAAACCGGAGCAAACTTATGGGGTTTGTTGATGATAACCCGGCGTTAAAAGACAGGCAAATTCTCGGCCTGCCTGTGATTGGAGATATCGCATCACTTCTTTCCACCGACAAAAGAAATATAAAATTGATCATATGTGTGGGTGATAATGCAACAAGAAGAAAACTCGCCTTAAAATTAAAAGAGATGAAATTTAAATTCTATACTGCTATCTCAAGTTCGGCTTATGTCTCCAGCTTTTCAGAAATCGGTGAAGGCAGCGTAGTATTCCCAGGAAGTGTCATAAACGGTAATGCTGTTATTAAAGACCACGTAATAATAAATGCCGGAGCCGTTGTTTCTCATGACAGTTTTGTCGAAGACTTCGCCAATATCAATCCAGGCGCACACATTGCCGGAAATGTCAGGGTTGGCGAAGGTAGTTTTGTCGGAATGGGGGCAAATGTAAAACAGGGCATCACCATCGGGAAATGGGCTTTTGTGGGTGGTGGTGCAATGGTGATAGAGCATGTAAAGGATTTCACCACGGTTGTCGGTATTCCAGCCAGATTAAAAAGGACTCGACCTGCTGATTGGTACAAAAAATAAATTTTCTAATCAAAAACCTTTCAGTTAGAAAATTATTCCTGATGCTGTAGTGCCGCTCTCATCGCATCTATATTGAAAATAACGTATAACTTGGCATAGTGCTTTTTAAGCCCCTTGTTGTATAAGCGATTGGCAGCTGTATTGGGCTTAAACTTCCATGAATCTGAGAGAGATGACAGAGTATCAACAAGCTCCCATTTATGCGCAAAGATGCTGCCGTGGAGCTTTTTCACAG
The DNA here is from genome assembly GCA_027073945.1 of Caldifarciminota bacterium. The sequence continues at coordinate 3,795 of JALTEL010000189.1, forward strand.
CATTTATCTGAGCCTTACTAAACCATGCAGGATCAAGTTCTTTCTCAGCAACGGACGAATCAATGATAAAACTGTCAATTTCGGAGTATTCCAGTATTTTGTTAATATTACCCCTGCTTTTATTTGCATTTCTCAATATTGTATACTTAAATTTCCTTGCATTCTGAAAAACAGTTCCTCTGTATGGAGAAAGGTCGTCATGCCAGAGATTTTGTGATGCCAATTTCGCAGCGACTTTTTCAGTAATTGCATAGGGAATACTGTTAAAAACCCTCAATTGAAAAACATTCTGCACAAAAAACAATGTAAAAAAGCTTATTATACCGGCAGCCACAGGAGTTGTCACCCATCCGGAAAATATCTTTGTCAGCATTTTATAATTTACCGCTCTGCCCCCTCCTCTCGCAATTGCAACTCCTATAACACCCCCGACAACTGCCTGAGCACTTGAAACAGGCACAAGAGGTATGGAAGGAAGATGCGCACTCAAAAGCAGTTTTTGAAGGCTTTCGGATGCGAAGATAAAGAGCACAAGCGATTCTGCGAACACAACGACAAGTGCTGCTGAAGGAGATAGCTTGAAAAGGTCTTTCCCGACGGTTTTCATAACCTTGTATGAATATGTATATATACCAAGTGCTATGGCCAATCCGCCAAAAAGGAAGAGAATTTGTGTGCCCGTTATTCTGTAAATATTGAATAGATTCAGGTCTTTGAAGGGATTAGCAGTAACAAAAACACCCATCACATTTGCAATATTGTTGGCACCTAAACTGTAGGAACCGAATGCACCTATCAGCACAAGACCAATTCTCGTATAAAGGTCCATTTCAAGCAGATGTATTTTTGAAACTTTGAGATAATAGACCACTATCTTATAGATTATATATGCAAATACACCTGATAAGACTGGACATATAACCCATGTTGCAAGTATCTTTGACAGCGCACCAGTATCAATTAGTGCTCCTGAAAAAAGGTCCCATCCGACTATTGCTCCAACAATAGCCTGAGTGGCTGATGCAGGAAGGCTTAATTTTGTCATCCATGCAACTGTTACTGCAGCGGCAAGTGCCACTGTAAACGAACCTGCAATTGCATTTACAGCACCGAGTCTGCCAAGGGTGTGAGCTGCACCTGCCCCACTTATCACCGCCCCTATAATAACAAAAACTGACGCAACAATAGCGGCCACCTTAAACCTGACCATCTTTGTGCCAACAGCAGTACCAAAGACATTTGCAGCGTTATTTGAGCCCAGAGACCAACCCAGGAATATACCGCTTAATAAAAAGAACCAGGTCATTTATACCATTCTTTTGATTGTATATATGGAAACCCTATCTCCGACATCTTCGGCCTCATCGGCAATTTGCTGTATGTAATTTATAAACTGTGTTATGTGAATTTTATGGCTGAGATGCAGTTCCTGTCTTTTAAAAATGCTGCGCTTCAGTGTTTCCCCTATTCTATCGGATTCTTTTTCATGAAACATTATTTTTGTTATATGGTCCCTGACAGAAGATATATTTTTAAAATACGACCTTATCATGGAAACCATTTCTTCTGCAGCTTTTATGCTTTCGTCAACAAGTCCTATAAACTGCAAATTTAGCTCTTCTGGGATTTCCGGGCTCTCAATGGAAAATTCAACTACTGTATCGGCTATCAAATTAAGAACATTATCCGAATTCTCAAGTAGTGCAAGCACGTCTCCCCTTGCCTCTGGAAGGAGCATTTCTGCGTAAAGCCTGTTTTCCACTTCACGCCTGAGTCCGTCAGCCCTGCCTTCCAGTTCGTCCACGGAGTGTTCTCTCTTCTCAAATTCCGTATTGTTCCCTTCTACGTAATACTTTATTGCTTGTCGAAATTCCAACGCAGCCTGCATAAGTACATCAAGAAATTCATCTATCTTGCCCTCTAACTCTTTTGTTCGTTTAAACAAAGTAATCATTTCTCCACTCCTTTTTAAAGTAAGGCTCTATTATAAAATAGAAGCACATGCCAGTCAAGCTGTTGTTTAAATCCTCTAATACGAACAGAACACTCAAAAGGTTTGGCATATGTATATTAAATAATGCTCTGAAAATCATCCCTATTGTACCAGGTTCATTTCATATACTTTGATGCAAACATTTGATTTGTTCCGTACTCTATCTTATAATTATGTTTAATACTTTAAAAATGAGCAGCTTATTGATAAAAAACGGTTTTTTAGTGACAAAACAGGGCGTTGTAAACACTGATGTATTTGTAAAAAACGGGGTTATCGCGGAATTTCACAATGAAAGGCCTGACAGGATTGTTGATGCAACCGGACTTCTGCTCTTGCCGGGATTTGTGAACGCGCACACGCATCTCTACAGTTCACTTGCAAGAGGCATTCAAACAACATATACCATGCATAATTTTTACGAGAATCTGAAATATCTATGGTGGCGTCTTGATGCGGCACTGGATGAGGAATCCGTGTATTATTCGGCCCTAATAGGGGGAATAGAATCACTGAAAAACGGGGTTACAACAATTATAGACCATCATGCAAGCTACAATTTTATTGACGGAAGCCTTGATGTAATAAATAGAGCTCTATCCTCAATAGGAATAAGGCATATCCTGTGTTTTGAAACGTCTGACAGACTCGGGCATAAGCAGGCTGCTCTTGCACTGTCAGAAAACGAAAGGTTTATCAAGAAAACTTCAACTTCAAAAAGCGGTATGAGTGCGGGACTTTTAGGCTTGCACGCAAGCTTTACTCTTTCCGATAAAACACTTGAGAGGGCATCCGAAATATCATCGGATACACATACCGGGGTTCACATCCATCTCTCGGAAGACAGGTTTGACAGAGATTTTACCATAGCAAATTACGGGGTATTACCCGTGTTGAGATTGAACAACTTTAAATTGCTTGAAGAGCCAGGGATACTGGTGCATGGAATTTATTTAAGCGGGGAAGAGAGAGAAATTATCTTAAAAAAACACATTTACCTTGCACACAATCCTGAGTCCAACCTTAACAATGCCGTGGGCGTTGCCAATGTAAAGGCAATTGGAGAAGCAGGCATAAAAATTGTACTGGGCAGCGACGGATTTTCCCACAACATACTTGACCAGATGCGTACAGGCACTCTGGTCTACAGGTGGCAAAACAGCACAATCCAGGAGGGTTATGCAGAGTTATTCGAAATGCTCTCTAAAAACAATCCACAACTCGCAGGCAGTATACTGGGTATCAAAATCGGCGAACTCAAACCCGGTTATAGTGCGGATATAGTAGGATACAGATACACACCTCCAACACCTATTGACAGGAACAATTTGCTCGGACATTTATTTTTCGGCATTCATCATACTCCGGCCGAATTGGCAATAGTCAACGGTAAGCTCATAATGCAAAACAGTAATCTGCTGAACATTGACGAGAAAGAAATCTATAAAAAAGCACAAGATATATCCGGCAAAATGTGGAAGAGATTTGAGAATATTAATTTACAATTTAAATTTCCCTATGACTGAAAAGCAATTCCTAAAACTCCTGCAAAAGACAAAAAATCCTCCCGAACTGGAATTTGATGAGTTACAATCCTTCAGTAAAGCGGTTGACGATTATATTGACCTGTCCTGCAAGAAGAAAAAAATGCCTGACCTTGAAATTTTGAATGAAATACGCAAGCAAATGCTTGCAAAAGGCCTGTTTGTGGAGATCTCCGAGGTACTTCTGAACTGGGCTTACGTTTTTAAATCAAAGGGAGATATGCAAAACTATTTCTACCTTGCTTATCAGGCATTTGCCGCAATATTCTCAGCGGTCTTTTTACCGGATATGTATGAAAAATTAAAAGCAATACGAACCGAAGCAAAAGGCATGCCTCAGGAAGTGTGGTTTATAGTTATGGATGCCTTTGTATCTCAGATACATCTGTTTAAATACGAAGATGCTGTGGCAAAATACTTAAGAGCCCTGGAAATAATAGAAGAATCCGAGAAAAAAGAATCATATGCCATTGGTTCAATGAATGTAAGACAGCTTATAAATATATTGAAACACAATCTATTTGATTCTCTTCTAAAGCTTGCCGTGTCAGAAAAGCAGGAGGATAAAAAAGAGGCGTACATTGCAATGGCCGGAGAGATTTTAAATGAGATAGAGAATATATATTCAATTGATGAAATGAGCACTATGCTGTCAAAGGCCGAGTATCTTGTAGTTTCGGGCAATTACAGAAAGGCAGGAGAACTGTTGAATTATATCAAAACCAGAGAAGACCTTGAAGCAAATTACATCCCCATATATTATCTGGTGTGGGCTGAGTTGTACTGGTCTGTTTCAAAGATAAAACAAACATCGGATTATTTGAGAAAAAGCCTTGATTCCGCAGTAAAAACCGGGAGCAGTGTGATAGAAAGGGAATGCATAAACTTTACCATATTTTTACTGTCAAGCAACACCGAAGAATTTTCCATCTTTACATTTGAAGGGGAAAGGGTTTTGAAATTCCTTCTCTCCTCACTTTTCTCCAAAGACTGGTATCTTGGGATTGACCATTCCACAAGGGTCGGAGAATTGTCTCTGAAAGTTGCTAAGGCTTACTCAAAACTGAGCGGCATTGAATTTGACTACGGACAGGTATACACAGCGGGTCTTTTACATGATATTGGCAAACTGTACGTACCATGGTATGTACTGAACAAACCCGGGAAACTGTTAGGACTTGAATGGGAATGCATAAAATTTCACCCCGTATACGGAGCTGCTCTGAGCGAGCGCCTTGGTATGAAAAATTACATGTATTCCATTGCAGAGCACCATGAGAGAATTGACGGCAGTGGTTATCCCTATCACAAAAAAGACCTGTCTCCGCTTTCGCAGATAATCGGTATATCCGATGTTTACGAAGCGGCAACTACAAAAAACAGATTTTACAAAAAGCCCAAAACAATGGCAGAAATCATGTACGAACTCGAAAGCCAGAAGGAAGTTAAATTTGACAGTCTTGTTGTTGAGGCTTTAAAAGCAGCTCTTCTTTTTGAATCTCCGACTTTTGCAAACAAACAATAAAAATTCCATCCTGTACTTGTAAACCCAGGCAATGACGGAGAAATCAGGTCTTACTTTGACAGGCCATATGGTTTGTATTATAATAGATACAAACACAAGGAGGTATCATGAAAAAAGTACTGATAGGTGTAGCACTGCTCATGTCAGTGAGATTATGGGCACACACAATAACCGTGGACGGCGACCCCTCAGACTGGGTCGGTAGTCTTCCTCAGGTAGTTGATACTTATGTAACAAGTGCGGGAGAAATTATATGGAGAGATGCCGTAAATGACGACAACGGAGACGGAGGAGACGCTCCTTCTGCACCCGATAATCCAACCGGATACACATACCCGACGGATTCGACATACACAGACGGAGAAGCGGATATAACAGAATGGAGAGCTACATCTGATGGTCAAAATCTTTATTTCCTTGTCAAAGTTGATTCATTCACAAGTGTATATTACCCTCTCATAACAATAATGATGGATATCGATCATGTGGCAGGAAGCGGGCAGGTATACGTGCCCCAAAACGCGGATTTAATGGTATCTCCAGCAATACAATGGGAATACGCCGTTGTTATTGCGGACGACA
>JALTEL010000190.1 GCA_027073945.1 Caldifarciminota bacterium
TATCTGCATAGGTAAAGCCCCTCATGTGCCCTACATGAAGATAACCAGATATGCCTGGATATGCAAAATGAATGAAGAATTTTCTGCCTTTTTCCTTTTTTGCTTCATATATCTTTGCATCAAACCATCTTTTCTGCCATTTATGCTCTATCTCCCCAAATTCCATTAAACTGGAAAAAAGCAAGATTATTTAATTATTATGAAAATTAAAAAAATCGGAGGGGAAAAAAGAAAAATTGTTGGAGGCAATTTTTAACATCCCCTCCTCATCATTATATTATACATTACTATTTATAAACTTTTCTAAAAACATCAGATTGAGCCAATTGCATCTACACAAATGGATTTCTTTTTCCTATTATCTCTAAAGATGCTAAAGCGGCTTTTGCTCCTTCGCCGCATGCCGTAACAATTTGACGGACGCCGCCAGTAACATCTCCAGCCGCATAAATTCTTTTTATATTTGTTCTCTGCATTTCATCTACTCTTATATATCCTTTTTCATCTAATTCAATTCCAATTTCCAGTGCAAGTTTATTTTGTGGCTTTTCCCCAATTGAAACAAAAACTGCATCTGTCTCCATTATGCTCTCTTTTCCATCTTTTATCTGCTTTTCTGCCCACTCAAAGATTGTTTTTGCAATCTCAGAAAATATTCTGAGTCTTTCTTTTACATTGTCTATTTCCTCAGTCTTTGGTCTATAAACAATCCATTTCTTCTTTTCGATGTATTCTTTCATCTTCTCGTAATTCGATGTTACATATCCGCTTCCTTTATCGAATTCTTCATCTGGGTCATATACAACATACCTGTAACCATCATGCCTTAAAACAGGTAATAGAGAGTTTCTAACCCAGAAGGTCTTTCCTGTTTGTGTCATGCCAACAACAAGAATTCTGAATGGATATATTCCTGACTGCATGCTCCGAAATATGTATAATGGTATATAAGATTTGTGGAGAGAAAGGAAAAATAGAGTAAAAAGGTTTTAAGAAGCCTTCTAAAGTTCGAGTTCGTCATTAGAATCTTCTTCTATTGGCTGCACATTTATCTCGTCTATTGTGTCCGTATTCAGAACAGGGGGTGGATTGTCCAGAGTGGTATTGAAATTACTAATTAGGTTATTCGTTGTATTCTCTACTCCCTGCTCAATCAACTTACTCAGTCCGCCGACATCTCTCTTTGCCAGATTTATTATTACGCTGTCTCCTGCGTATCCCGCCACTATCAACATCAGCATGATGTCTGGAGTGAGCAGCATTTTACTGAATACGCCGAGAACAATCGCAATTACGATTGCTCCGAGTATCCCCGAACCAACAGACCTCAGTAGATTCGTCTTTCGCATGTTTGGTATGAAGGCTTCTGCTATTTGATGTGCCAATCCTCCGATTATTCCGAGAATCAGCACCCAAATCCAAATCTCTATCTGTGTCATGGTATCACCGTCATTTCAGCCATTTCTTTTCTTCTTTCTGTTTTTCGAGCCATTCAAAGAACTCCTTTTTCTTTCCCCAATACTTGTTTTTCTTGACCTCTGCATAGAACTCGCCCCAATGCTTCTTATTGAATGGGATTTTGAGTTTCTCCCATTCGTGCTGCTGTTTTGTCTCTGTATTTACTGTTTCTGTCTCTTTCGGCTTCTCATCTTTTTTCTTTGCATTCTTCTTTGCCATCTTTACACCTCCGTATCTTTTACCTTTGCGGGTTGATTCCCTGTAGCCTTTATGTATTCTGCCACCAAGTCATCAAGAGCGACCATGAACCAATCATCCTCTGGAGGAACTATAAGTTGCAGCGGTGTTCTGTAGTCCTTTGTATCCCTTCCTTTGAGATTGCTATAGGTGCTGGATTTTCTGGGTTTCCCGCATCGGCTATTGTTATGCTATCCACTAACATTCCCATTGCATCACCTCTTTTTCTTTCTTTTCCTTTCTTCATCACCAATTGGGTCATTCATACTATCACCAATATTCAAGTGTTTTTAAGCGTCTTTCTATGATTGTTTGTTCTTCCGCTGTGAGACCGAAACCGTCTTCGAGGAGTTCGTCTCTCAACACTTTCCTATGCAATTTACTGTTTTTAAGTCTTTCGTAATCCTCTTTGCTGACTGCCACACCGAAGACAGTAACATGACTGCAATGTGGGCATTTATATTGAACATCACAATGATAAGCATCTTTCCCTTCAAATTTCCTTACACTAAATGCATGCAGTATCATTGTCTCACCGCAATTTGAGCATTTTATTACATCATCTTTTGGTCTGATGATTGCACCGTTTTTTGTGTCTGTTATTGTCCAATATTCGGTTTCTTCAGTTTCCATGTTCAACCCTCAGTCTTCTTTCAGAACCTCCATCGAATGCTTTGCTGTTATGGTGAATGTGTCATAGCCTTTATCCATCATGTCTTTCATCCAATTTATTATATCCACTATTTCATCCCCGCTTTCGACAAGGAAACATGCCATTTCTCCGTTTCTTATTTTCATTCAGATACCTCCTTTTATTGCCTCTAAGATGGTCAGGAATGCCAGAGCGGTGGAGATGATGCCCAATCCTGTCTTCACCGCTCCACTTAAATCTCTCCATCCGACCTTCTGGTTCTCTATCTTTGCAATCTTTATCTGTATATCTTTAATCTCTTCAGCTTTCTCCTTCTTCATATCATCTATTGATTTCCATATTCTTTCCTGACCTGCCTCTATTGCCTCTAATTTCTTTCCAAACTCTTTTAATGTGCCTTCCAATCGCCCGAGAGAGCGTTGAATTCCATCATCAGGGCTGTTCATTTTTATACCTCCGTAACTTCTATTATTCGTTTGGGAGAAAGAAGACCCTCCAAGGCATTTTCGGTAGAAAACACTTTATTCGGTTCACATC
>JALTEL010000191.1 GCA_027073945.1 Caldifarciminota bacterium
AGCTTACGATGAGTGACATAATAAAAAAAGAAATGGAGTCGCGAGGATTGGATGTTGCAAATCGGTTTAGATTCCAGCAGTTCTCCAAGGAAATGAAAGAAGAGTATGGCAAGGATATTTGGGCGAAGGCGTGCGTGGAATATGCAAGAAAGAATCACATAAGGCGCGTTGTAATTTCTGGGCTTAGAGATACCGCGGAGCTCAATTTTTTCAGAACCCTCGGTGATGATTTCAGAATGGTTTCCATAAAGGCGGAGCAGCAGATTCGCTTCAAGCGCATAAAGAACAGGAAGAGCATCAAAGATGTGGAGATATTTGCAGATTTCATAAAGCAGGAAGTTGATGAGGGCAGGCTTTTTGACTTGTACAACACGTGCGATGAAAAAGCAGACTACAGATTTGACAACAGCAAGATGATAATAGAACTTTACGCTTTTGCGGAACAGCTAATGAAAGAGCTTAACTGGTAATGATTTCTTTAAGAATTTAATATGAATATCCCTGCCTTTCGCTCTTGCCGCACTTCGGGCACTTGTAGATTATCAAGTCATCTTCATCCCCCCACCTTGGAGGAATTTGAATCTCGAACATTCTTGGATTCCCGCAGTAAGGGCACTCCCTTTTGACAGTGTGGGCTTGCGTTTGCATAACAACTCCCTCTCCAATATTGTTCTCCTTAAGGGCAGATACTATTATGTTGTCTTCAGAAGGCAGTTTGTAATAAAGCTGGTCGCACCTCTTACAGTACATCAATGTTTCCTCAACACCTTTCATCTTGCGGCGGTTTAATATTGTGTGGCAATTCGGACAGAACATCCCGCTTTTTAGAATTTCAATATCGCCGGAGTTCAACAAATCCACAAGCGATTCGCTCAATACATTTTCATTCTTTTTTTTGCCCATATCCTCATCTCAGATTTTGTAATTTGATAAATGTGTTACAATTATAAAGTTAAGATAAATATATAAATCTTGTTCATGTATCAATATTATGGTGCTCAACAGAAGAATGCTAGAAGATGAGTTTCTAAAGACAAATGCCCCGCCCTATATTTTCAATTATGAAATTGTGTATTTATATGACTACAAGGAATTGAAATATGTTGTAAGGTGGGATAGGCGGAAGGATTTACCTGTCAAAGTGGCAGGAAGATTTGTTTCGTCAGATTACAAGATGTTTTATGATTTTCCAGTTCGTGAAGTCCATGTTGCTCATATAAGTGATGAGACAAGTCAAAGCATCCTTGAAGAAATTTTGTCAACAAATTGGATGCCTGCGAAAAAAGACAGCCGCAAAAAAGTCAGCTACAGGGTCGGCAATCACAAGGTAGGGTCTAAATATTAATGGGGGGTGTTTTATGGAACCATATGAAAACAACATAATCAATGCAAAACTTTCTCTTTTGTTGAACGGAGTAAAAGTTGATGTTGATTCAATGAGAAATATAGGCGACAGAATTGAGGAAAAATACAAAATAAACCAGCTGAAAATTTCGGACAGACATTTCATATCGCCCTCAAGCAAACTGCGAAACTACATTCCGGACGAGCTGATTATTAAGGAGGGGGATTCAAAATCAATTGTCAAGGTGTATTACAATATGGAATCCCCACTTACACTTTATTATGACGGGGAATTGAAAGTTAAGGATGAACGAAGCGGAGACATGGATGTTGGTTTTGAACTTGTCAAGTTGCCGGAATACATTGTGCAGGGAAAGAAAGATGGTGTGGAAGATATTTCCAGCATTGTAAGCGTTGTTGGGATGGACAGGTTAAGCATAATCCCTTACAGCGGGTGCCATCTTTGGGAGATGGGAAAACCATGCAAATTCTGCGGGGCGAACACTTCACGATTGAATATCAAGGATTCTTCTCTTTTGATGTCTGGCTTGAACAAGAGAAGCTGGAACAATATGTGGAAGGAAAAGGTGGCAAGCAATGTTTCCACAGCCTTGGAGTACTTGTTAAAATATGACTTCCCGCTAAAGCCGCACAATCATCTAATGTTCATAGGCGGAAACCTTGAGAATTTGGATTTTATGTGGGAATTGTACGACGATGTCATAAATATGGTTTCTGAGAAGATTGACTTGTCAAAAGTGGACTCGTACATCACATTGATGCCTCCAAAGAACCTGACTCTCTTGAACGGCATAAAAGAAAAAGGCATTCAGAGCGTTATGTTTAATCTTGAAGTTTTTGATAAGAAAGCTTTTTGGGACACTTGTCCTGGAAAAGAAATCCAGTATGGATATGACAGCATGATTAATGCTCTGAAAGCATCAGTCGATTTGTTTGGCGAAGGGCAAGTCCGCACGAATTTTGTGCTTGGTGCGGAACCGCTGGAAGACGCAATATACGGCGCCAAAAAGGTTAGCGACTGGGGCATCGTTCCGGATTACAGCATTTTTTACCCGCGTCCAGGTTCCCTTTGGGCCAATAAAAACCCACCTTCCGAAAAGTTCGTTGTGGAGTTCAACAAAGCCCTCAAGGACATTTACAAAGAGTATTCGTTCCAGCCATTCTCATGTAACTTAAGCTCAAGGTCAAGCATAATAAATGATATATTATATTTTGGAGAGTGAGAGATATGGACAAGAAGATGGAAAAAATATTTCTTCAGCTTGAAAGCGAAAATAATCTTATGGTTGAAGATGAAACGGATTTTGGTATAAAAGTGTACAATTCATTTCATGAAAAGGAGAATGTATGCCGCGTCGACAACAATATTGATGTCATAACCGAAAAGATATGGCGGGGGTGGAAGGTATATCCTGGCAGGAACAAGTGGATTCTTCAGGCACCGGAAGTAACCCTGTCGGATTTGAGCGAGACATACAAAAACCCTGTGCTTAATCTTAAGGGATGTATATCATA
>JALTEL010000192.1 GCA_027073945.1 Caldifarciminota bacterium
CTGATCTTTCAAAAAAACGTATGAGGTTACAAAGCTGTAAATATAAAACTTCACCGCCACGTGCTAAGAAGTCGTGTTGAGAAAAACTAAAAAGACCTTGGGCTACAGCATTCTCCCAGGTTATGTCTGGATTGTTGTTTCCTTGTACGCGTTTCCAGATCGTTTCACCGGCAATTAAACGTTGGCTGACGGGAAGATACACCTGTGTGCACCAGGTTCGGTTAGCGGCAACTCCTACGAAACCACAGAGTAGTTGTTCCAATATTTCTAGTACTTCACTTTCAGAAATATTATGGTCTGTATCAATGTGATCCTTTAAATTAGTCAACATTTGTTTAAAATGTTTTTTATGGCATTCATGGCGAGTTTCCAGTTTCGAGGAGCCAAGAAAGGAAAAAAGCTTCAAGCCAAGCTTTGGTTCAGGAACATATTTCAGAGGGGTGTTTGCAGGCCATTGTTCAAGAATATCCCTATCCGGAAACCTTTTTTCCCAGCTGGCATCCGGATTATCTGTATGTTTTGGAGAAAGAAAAACCAGCAAGAATTCCACGAGGTATTCTATCTCTGTTTGGTCACCCTTGAAACGTCTTCCAAAAATTTGGATAGCAGGATTATTATCTGATGCCTGCTGGGATAATCCTGGAAAGCGGGGTACTGTTGTCATGATGTCACCTGTAACTGTTTCTCATGTATATCTAAGGATCTGGTTTGGAGCTTCCCACCCCTTTCCATTTCCAACAACACCAACTGTTCAGTCTTATAACCAGGATATTCCAATAACTGCGTTTTGAATCGTTCCAGCCGATCCCTATATCCTGGATGTAAGCGTTGTCCTACCTCACCCATATCCCGCATAAGAACAAAATCGAGAAAGGGAAGATCTAAAGCCAATTCATATTTTGACATTTTTTCCTGTAGGATAAGAATATGCCTTTTCGGCTCAAACTGTTGATTGAGTTGCCGCCAATGAAGACGAAAACTTACCAGAGGTATCTGCGCCAACAGCAATTGGACGCTTTGTCGATACCCGTCATCCCGTCGTCTTAGTGTAATATAAAGACTGTTTGCTTGGTGATTATCACTTAGCTGAAAACCAGTATATTCTTCCTGAAGAACATGAAGTATTTTACGTAGTAATTGCTTTTGACGCATTGATTCAGGTCCATTTGTACTTTGCCACTTTTCCGTTTCTACCAACATTTGGGAAGCAAGAAACTGTGGAATAAAACCTGATAAAGGTAGAGGAAAATCACCAAAAATATAATAGAGTCGGCGAAGAGCCTGCCGGAATTGACGCACTTCTAAATCGGTGGAATTTGCTTTTTTCCTGTCTACTCTTTTCTTGAGAGGATCAATTATTCTGACAATATTTTCCGGTAAAATCGGCAGTTGCTGGTTTTCTTGACTCCATAAAATACGATCTAAGGCGGGGAAAGGTTTGGAACCCATTTCAAGCTCGTGAATATGTTGTATTGCCGCCATACGATTTGCCTGTTCGTCTATCCCTTCACTTGTGTAGCCAAAAAAACGGTTACTGAAAAAATTCTCCATTTTAGCCGGAGCCATCGGAGAAACAGCCTGATTATGAATCATTGTACAATCCAGACCTCCGGTCAGACTGTAAGCAAGATGCCCACTCAATTGACGTATGGTCAGGCGAACACCATATGCTTTGAGACGTCGATATATTCCGGAAATTCGATTAAAAGAGATGTCCTCGGTTTCATTTAAGAAGGATACGTTTTGATAAATTGAGCAAGATTGCTGGAGATCGCAGTGCCCGCATAATTCCCAGCCGTGATGTTTTAGTATTCGCCCTAATACATTTATGCCAATTTGAATATTATCTGTCTGAGCCAAATTTATTATGGCAAAGGGTTTCCCAAAAAGTGGTATAATTTTAGGATCAGCCTGTCCAAGAGCATCAAGTAGTTGACTCTCAACGGTATACCAATGCTCTTTTTTTTGTTTGGCTATGGCTTTAAATGCCGATAACAAAGTTCCTGTATTGGATATGAAAAACCAGCGGTCTGTGCTATTAGACTGAATAGATGCTGTAATTTTCTCTTTTTTTTCTGCTGAACTCAGCTCACTCATATCTTTTATGATGTGAATTGTATATCCTTTAAAATCAATTTTTTCATGTTCTTGTAATGAATGCTGCAAGGGCACGTCAGCGGGTATGTTTTTTAACTTTTTGTAGAGTTCCAAACCTATTGTTGACTTCCCATCTCCTGCATGCCCGGTCAGAATTGCATTGCTTCCATCCTGGCTGGTGAGTTGTTGAAAAATATATTCTGTTTGAGGTAATGGAACATGTATTTGGCCAAAATGTTTGCTTAAGGCCTGGGTTTCTGCAAGTGCTCCATCATCAACAGCAGTTGCATTGTGAAGTGTATTCAAATAACGGACATAATCATTGTCCTGCTTAGCTGCCCTCTGTTCTTTTTCCGAGTGCCTAAGGGGTATATATTGGGGTTCTGGTTCGGGAGGAGTTGTATCCTCCTCAGTCTCTTCTGCAGGCTCCCAAACAGCATCAAATGCTTCCTGCATAACCAGGATATCTTCAAAACGGCTACCACGTTTAGGTTGAATTGCTTGATCTAACCACTGAATAAGGGGTAACGGGATCTCATCCTTTCTCAGATCATTTATTTTCTTTGGTTTGTTCTTTAAAGATGGGATTCCATCGTAAGGGCTACAGCCGCATAGCCACTCAAAAAGGGTGACTCCCAATGCAAAAAGATCTCCACTTTCACAAAATTCGAAATCGATTTTTCTTAACAGATCAGGCGCGACATAGTGATCTGTGCCACTATATAAACCTATATGTGGAAAACAAGATGTACCAAAATCAATAAGTACAGG
>JALTEL010000193.1:0-1408 GCA_027073945.1 Caldifarciminota bacterium
ACTCTACTCCGTACCAGTGATTCTTACGTGGGTATAAGTCAGTATACAGATCATTGATCACTACATCAGCAATACGGGCACCATCTCCTAAATCTTCTAGTGATACCACGGCATCTGTGTATTTATGCACTTCTGAGACATATGATTCACAAGTATCCAATACATCGAGTATGACAACGTTTGGAGAGACTGACCCGAGCCAGTTTATGAATTCTTCCTCGTCTTGTATGCTTTTGACTGGGTACGGGTATTGGCTCAGGAACTGTGCTCCTAGTGAATAGTCACCATCGGTTCTAGTCACTATGTGAACACTGTGTTTGGACAGTTCATGAGCCAAAGCTATAGCCCTATAAATGTGCCCCATACCCAGGGTGGGAGTGGCGTCTGCTCGTATGATTACGATTTTGCGTTGCGAGTAATACTCTGCGATGGCCCAATCTGCAAAGGTGTCTATATCTAGTCCTTCTTGTTCACTTACCTTTACAAGAGCGACTGGTTCTACTATTCTAGTACGAGATGATAGAATATCTTTTATTCTACTTCCTATCACTCCCCCGGTTTCCGCCCAGACTGGGGGCATCCACTGACGGTTTACCCTTTCTTTGAATAACGGTTTAGGGTTGCCTGTTTCATCTATCCCCCAGCGCAAGTGACGATCATCGACCACGCTTATAACAGATTTAGCCCCTTGTTTTAGCAATTCCACACTTCTGGCTATAGTTTCGACACGCAAAAAAGGGCTTGTGGGCTGTACGGTGAGCAGATAATCGTTTGGCGATGCTCCCCTTTCATTCAGTAGCCAGTTAATGACCTCAAGTGTTACTTCATCCAAGGTGGCCTTATCTGTAGCTAACTCGGCGGAACGGCGATGAATCACGGAATACTTTTGGCTCACATTCGCTATTTCATCATCGTCTGTACTGACTATTATCTTGCTTTTGCCCATAGCCTCGGACAACTTTACCAATGTGTGCAATATCAGAGGGCGTCCCGCCAGCAGCCTTAAATTTTTGCGTGGGATACCTTTTGACCCACCACGTGCAGGGATCATAATCCATGTGTTAGGTTTGTTGTTCATCAATAAGGTCATGTTTATTTATCCTAGGAACTAGCTACCGGACAGTTCGATCAAAAGGGAACTGTCCGACAGATTCAATCCGAGTAAGATGGAGTTAAAAACAATACCAACTGTGAATTAGGCGCGGTGCCGGTACTCAGACTGCCGGAGCAGTGGAGATGGCACCACGTGTTGCGTCAGAAGAGGAATACGCGGGTCAAAATGGCGGGACGAGAGGACTGGCTGCGTCGTGACACGTGGACGGTCAGAGGTACGCCCCTCAATGGCTACCAGATGCGAAGCTGACGCAACAACACGTCTATCCGGTGACCTGGCTGTTGTAGTGGAAAT
>JALTEL010000193.1:1418-2866 GCA_027073945.1 Caldifarciminota bacterium
AAATGGGTGAGAAAGCCACCTGGCTTCTGACCACCAATTACCCTCCTTGCACGAGGCAATCCGCGTTCGCAAGCGCAGAATGTGGATTGAAGAAATGTTCGGCGATTTCGAGAAATACGGGTTTGACCTTATTGGGTTGAGTATATTGAAGAGTCTCCTGACTAACAATGCGCCCTTGCATATTCATCTTAGACCTTACCTTTCATAAACTGTCCGGCGGCTAGAAACGATAACATAACCAAGAACAATGTAGAGTACTAATAAAACCAATTTAGTAGCTTCAACTTCCAGAGTCAAACTATTAAAACGAGCGGTAATGAGCGTGGACACGAAAATAACGGACAATATCGTGAAATATTTAATAAACGGATAATTAATCCGTTGATAACGTCTCCCAATGATGAGAAAGATTAAAAAGTTGAACCAGTATGAGGCGGTTGTAGTCCAAGCGGCGGCTATTGCTCCATAAATTGGAATAAGCCATAAATTAAGTGCTACGGTTAATGCCGCGGCAGACATAGTTAGGATGGGGATAACTTTGGTTTTTTTGTAATAAAACAAGGACATTGAAGCAAAATAGTATAATCCGTTTGCTAGATATCCTAATAATATTGGTCCAACGTATATGGCAGAATCATAATATTGAGCAGGCAAGAGCAGATGAATAAGTTCGGAAGCGAATAATACACCAAGCAGACAAATACCTCCGACACCAACAATATACAATGAGACGATTTTTATAATCTTCTTTTCCGGATGTTCTTCTGTTTCCATTAGTTGAAAGTAATAAGGATTCCATGCCTGATTGATGCCGTAAACTAGAAAACTCATTATCATCCCTAATTTGTAGCCGAAATTATATAACCCTATGTCAGCTAGTAATACAAAACGTTCTAGAATTATCCTATCAGATGCCAATAGTATCCATCCTGCTAAACTGTGCGGGATCAACGGAAGTCCGTAGCTCAATGCAGACTGAATATATTTCCATTTTATATGCCATATAAACCAATTTTTATACGCCAAGTATAGTACCAGTCCTGCGGTAAGAGACACGGCCACAAATCGGCTTAACATTACACCATAAGCCCCCCAACGCAGAGCTAATACAAATAAGAAGCTACTGCCGATATTTATTAAAAATTGTCCGTATTGAATGATAACGTACTCTTTGGCTTTTTGTTGGGCGCGATAAATAGCCAAGGGAATTTGAATTATGATTCCCGCATAAATTGTCCAAAGCATCAGACGGACATAGGGGTGAAAAGGAATACTGCCAGCCGTGAAATGTTCCCATAAACTTGGACCAAAAATATCCAGAACAAGGATAACAGCAAAAGCAACGACAATTTGAAACAACAATACGGATGTAATATAACTTTTTTGTCGCACCCTGTCGTTTAAATGGTCAAAATAGTGACGAACCACCGCCCCATACAGTCCCATAA
>JALTEL010000194.1 GCA_027073945.1 Caldifarciminota bacterium
GACCGAAACGGGACAGAACATAGCAGTTGATGAAAGTGAAGTCGCTTTCATTCAGAAAGTCGTACGGAAGTAAGGGAGGTAAAACCGATGGCAGATACAATTTACTATGATGAGTTTTCCGTCACAGGCACCGCAAATACGACCGTCTGGGATTCCGGACTGACTTCGACTGAGGCTGAGAAAAAGCATCTCGTTTCGATTCTTATAAACGTGTCTGGTTATCAGGGAAACATTCTCCGGGGAATTCTCGAGAGAGAAGACATTGTGAAGATCCGCGATTATGTGCTGAATACAAATGCTAACACCGGTGGAACATCTACGCTTTACAGCACTTCGAAGATCGTTGAGATTCCCGTCGATATGGACATCCCTGTAGGGCAGACGTTCAAGATTGGAATCGAATCGGGCGGAACTGCGACGAACATTCAGGGCGCATACAAGTATAAAATCGTCTAACATATAGGAGGTAAGGCAAATGCCGAAGAAGAGTCCTCCTATCGAGGAAGAAGTTCAGAACATACGAGAGTATGAGTTTGGTGAAGATTATGATTTCGATCCACCTAAGCCTCGACGGTACGGCGTTTCGAATATAGTTCAAAGGGTCATAGCTCACCTCACCGGAAGAGCCACTTCCGGACAGAAGAAGCTAAAATGTACGGAAGCGGGGATTCTGAAAGTGGCCTCTTCCGGCTCTGGGTTTGAACATAATGACACGCATTCCGGAACTGCGCCGGACACTTACGGAACTGCGATTGCTTTTGTGTCGGTCTGCTCGAGAATAGACATCTGGGTTGATGACAATCCTATGACAATCAAGAGAACTGCAGACGGAATCGCCTGGGACGATGAAATTCAACTGGAAGCAAACTCATATTATAGCTTTGATTGCGTGACTCACTCAATCAATGTAAAGAATACAACTGCAGGGTCTGTGGCAACTTATAGGATCGTTGGGTGGTATTAAGAATGCCAAACACTTATAGGTTAAGGAATAGAACCCTTTGGGTGAAGCAAGCAACGGAGCCAACAACAAAATATGTAGGGTTGATCTGGTTTAATACTTCTGATGGAACTGTAAATCTTTGGGACGGTTCAAACTGGGTGCTGATATGATGAAGAAAGTTCTTGTATTTTTCCTTTTGGTCTCTCCTCTCTGGGCAAGAGGTCGGTTCTCAAAATACTATGGTATAAAATACGATACTACGACACAGAAGGCAGAGATGCGACTGCGGGGGGATATAAAGGTAGGTGTTTCAACAAGTAGTATAAAAGCAATAATTTATTCGACTGGAAGCATATCAGGAAAAGACACTATCTTGGATGGAGCGTTAAAAGTAAACAAGAGTGCGAACGTTGAAGGGCTTTATACAAGTTGGTTACGTTGTTATGGAAGTTTTGACATGCATGACAACGATATAGAAAATGTGTCTACGATTACTGTCTCATACGTCAGTGGTAATACTACTTTTGGTGGTAATTTGAAACTTTACAAATATGCTCCTATATTATATTTGTGGTCTACAAGCAATGACTCTTATGAGGATATTAATTTGGTAGATGAGGCTGGTTATATAAGAGGAGATATTTACGCAACACAATATGTTGCATCAGGGCGTGAATATATGTGTTTGCAGCCAAACAGTGGTGATGCTCTTTTGATTCATTCAGGTGAGATGTCAAGCCCGTATACCAATCTTTCAGCAGCAGATCGTTTTGGGTTGATATTTAACACAGCAGGTCGTATAATTGTAGGCAATAAATATGGGACTGCTGATAATGGATATGGATTCAGAATTACTACTGCTACAGAGGTTACAGAATCTTTACATGTAAACGGTAAAGTTTATACTTCTACTATAACCGCACAAAACAATGGGGGCTTGTTTTTATACGACAACGCAGGACTGGGGCTTCAAGTTAAAGATGATGGAGGCATTCTTGTAAATATGCCTTCTACTGTAAATCAGGAGGGAGTGAACATAAGAGCAAGAACAACCTCGGGAACTGGTGCTGAACCTGGTGTTGCTTTTGAAAATCCATCTGGAAATAATAAAGCGAGAGTATTTTGGGATGCTGACCATTCAGTCGTTATAAGATCAAATGGCGAGTATGTGCTTTTTGTTTCCTCGCTTGATAGAGTTGGGATAAATGACGATACTCCGTCGTATGCTCTGGATGTTACAGGAGATATTCACTGTACGGGAAAATTGACTTCCGATTTGGGAAACGACCCGCCCTATGTGCTTTATGACAGCAAGACAAGGCAAGCGATTATAGACGAGGTAAAAAACGAAATCCCGCCGAGCAAACTCACAGGGGCAGTGATGTTTTTCAATGGAGAGACGGGAAAAATGGAATTATTTCTGCCGAGCAAAGGCAAATTCACGGATTTACAAGGAAACTTGCTCGCCTCTGTCCCGCCGATAACAAAGACATTTTCAGTAAAAACGAAGTATTATTTTAACAGGCGAACTGGCAAAGTAGTAAAAGAAGAAATCCCGATAGAAAAGACATATAAGATAAAAGCGGGATATAAATTAAATCCCATTGACGGGAAATTTTACAAAGGCAAAAAAAGAGTTTTGAAAAGCGAGGCGGTGGAATGATGACATATTTCAAAGTGATGGTGATTGTGTTGTTGCTGATGTTAATTTTCTTTGAGTTCAGGGAGTTGAAAAAATGAAAACTGACAAAGAAAGGTATCAGGAAATTGCGGAGATAAAAGACGCAATGCTCCGTATTGAGGGCTGGCTCTGGCAGTTGGAAAAAGTTATCTCTCGCAAAGAAAATGGGTTTATTGAACAGGCGAAGACGGAAATTGATTTTATGAAGCGAATAGTTGAGAAAATGGAGGAGCGGGCAAAT
>JALTEL010000195.1 GCA_027073945.1 Caldifarciminota bacterium
TGTTCTGGTAAAAGAAAACCTTCCGGTTGATAACGGATATTTTTCAACACTTGATGCAACAACAAGAAAAATTTTTCTCGGAACGGATATGAAAGCAGTACTTTCCGACACTGTTGGATTTATAGACGGATTACCTCCGCATCTTGTGGCGTCTTTTAAATCTACATTAAGTGTTATAAAAGATGCGGACTTACTTTTGCATATAATTGACGCATCTCATAAAAGAGTGATGGAAAGGTATGAAATAGTGGAAAGTACACTCTATGAAATGAAATGTTTTGAAAAACCGAGGCTAACAGTATTTAATAAAATAGACCTCTTACTTGAAGAGAATGTTATAGAACGGTTTAGAGATAGATATCCAGAATCCGTATTTGTATCTGCACTGCTTGGAAAAAATATCAACAATTTGACGGCTAAGATAGTTGCAAAATTACATGAACTCAATTTTCATAATGGCAATACTCATAGGTAAATGCTGATTTATTATTTCTTTCCTTTTATCAGTTTTTCAATCTCTTCCCTCTTAAAAGTTTTTTTGCATGAGGGACACCTGTAATATACACCTCTTCTGGAATGAACTTCCTCAAGTAGAGGAAAACCACAAGAAGGGCATTTTACATTCACAGGTTTATTGGATAGTGTGAATTTACACTCTGGATAATTGGAGCAGGCATAGAATATCTGTCCTTTTTTACTTTTTCTCTCCACAATTTCACCATCACAATTAGGGCATTTTACACCTGTGGAAAGGGGTTTTGTCCCCGGACATTTTGGGTAATCAATACAGGCAAGAAACCTGCCACCCTTACCTTCTCGGATCATCATGGGCTTGCCGCAAACAGGACATTTTTCTCCTTCTACGATTTTTATTTCAAGAGGCCTTGTATACTTACATTCAGGGTATCTCGAGCATGCCAGAAATTTTCCGAACCTTCCCCATTTTACAACAAGAGGAGCCCCGCAAACAGGACATTTTTCATCTGTCTGTTCAACTACAGAGTGTTTTTTTATATCCGGAATTCTCTTTTCAAAACTTTTGACAGTCTTTTCAAAAGGTTTGTAAAAATCACTAATAACATCTTTCCATTTGATTATTCCCTGTTCTATTTTATCTAATTCTTCCTCCATGCGGGCTGTAAATTTTGCATTGAAAATTGCTGGAAAGTTAGGAACTATAATATTATTCACAAGTATGCCGAGTTCGGTTGGAAATAGCGTTCGTTTTTTTCTTTCAACATATTTTCGTTCAATAAGGGTTGATATAGTGGGGGCATAAGTGGATGGTCTACCAATGCCTTTTTGCTCAAGCGTTTTTATAAGCGTTGCATCTGTGTACCTTGCCGGCGGATCTGTTTTTTTCTCGACAACTTGCAATTTTATTGGAACAAGTTTTTCGTCCTTTTTTAAATCTGGCAAAAGGTTATCCTGAGGTAGGGTTCCAAGTGCTTTGTAAAATCCCTCAAAAACCATCCTGCTGCCCTTGGCAATGAACGGTATGTCCCCTGCTTTTAATTTAATATTTGTATCTGTGAACCTTGCGGATTTCATCTGTGAAGCCACTGTCCTGTTGTAAATAAGTGAGTATATCTTTAAAAGGTCAGGATTTAACTGATTCTTAAGATTGGAAGGTGCAATATTTATCTCAGTTGGTCTTATCGCTTCATGTGCCCCCTGTACATTGCTGCTTTTGTCCTTTCTGATTTTGGGTTTCTCAGGAAGAAAGTCCTTTCCAAATTTATCTACGATAAGTTTTCTAATGGACTTTACGGCTTTATCGGATAATCTTATTGAGTCTGTTCTCATATATGTGATAAGTCCTGTATTCTGCCCGTTTATAGTAACACCCTCATACAGCATCTGAGCTATTTGCATTGTTTTTTTAGGTGAAAACCCGAATATTCGGGATGCGTCCTGTTGCAGAGAAGAAGTCTTATATGGCGGTGGAGAAGACTGCAACCTATTCTTTGAAATAATATCTTCTATAACGAACCGCTTACCATGAATTTTCTTCACAATTTCATCTACAACCTTTCTGTCATAGATTCTTTTTGGAGGTTCATAAACTGCCTGGAATCGTATATTGTCCTTTTCAAAATCTGCCTTTGCCTGGTAAAATATTTCCTGCTTAAACGCTTTTATCTTCTCTTCACGTTCACATAGTAACCTCAATGCCACTGTTTGCACTCTTCCTGCAGAAAGTCCGCGACGTACAACCTTCCATAAAAGCGGACTTACCGTATAACCCACTATTCTGTCAAGTATTCTTCTTGCTTTTTGAGCATCAACAAGATGTACATTGATATCAGTCGGATTTTTAATAGCTGCTTTCACACTGTCCTTCGTTATTTCATAGAAAAGAACTCTTTTTATATCTGTTTTTATGTTTTTCTTTTTAATTTCATCCATTATATGGAAGGCAATAGCTTCACCCTCCCTATCCGGGTCACTTCCTATAAGTACCTCTGCTGCATGCTGTGCTTCTCTTCGAATTTCTCTCACTATTTGCTCTTTGCCTTTTATAACGATATATGTGGGTTCAAAATCATTTTTTATGTCTATTCCCATTTTAGTTTTCGGAAGGTCTTTGATATGTCCTTTGGATGCTATAACTTTAAATTTTGTTCCCAGATAACCCTGCAGGGTTTTTGCTTTTGCAGGGGACTCCACAACAAGGAGAAATTTCCCATCTTTTTTATTCATACAGCCTTCTTAGAAATCAACGTCCACTTCTCTGAGAAAACGTGCAGCGTTCTCCGGACTTGTTGGGTTTATGTGCAATCCCGAGCCCCATTCAAATCCAGCGATTTTTGTTATTCTTGGTATTAGCTCCATGTGCCAGTGATAATCATACTCTATTGTCTCCCAATAGTATGGTCTGCCGGGTCTTTTGTGAATGGACGGTGATGTGTGCAGTATCATATTGAAAGGTGGATTTTTCAGTACAACCTTTAATCTGTAAAGCATCTGTTTAAGAGCGTATGCTACATGGTAGAGTTCGCTATCATCAAGGAGAGCAAAGTCATGCATGTGATGTTTGGGTACAAGCCATGTCTCGAAAGGAAAGGAGGAAGCATAAGGTGCCCATATGAGATAATATTCGTTTTCCCACACAATTCTTTCGTTGAGCCGTCTTTCCTGCGAAATTATATCGCATAATAGACATCTTTCTTTTCTTTTGAAATATTCTTGAGATGAACCCAGTTCCGTGGCTACGACAACAGGTGTCATAGGAGTTGCTATCAATTGCGAATGCGGATGTGAAAGTGAGGCGCCCGCATCTTTGCCGGAATTTTTAAAGATAAGTATATATCTGAACCTGAGGTCTTTTCTCAAGTCCTGCAATCTCTGTCTATAAGCGATAAGTACGTCCTTTATTTCTTCAACCTTTCTGTCAGCCATTTGATAATCGTGTCGGGGCGTTTCTATAATTACCTCGTGCGCCCCTATGCCGTTGACTTTGTCAAATAACCCGACACCTTCGCGCTTAAACTCTCCCTCTATTCTGAGTGCAGGGAATTTGTTCGGCACCACTCTGACCTTCCAACCAGGAGTATTTGGTTTTCTTTCCGGGTCATCGGAAATGGCGAATACCTCCGGTGGTGTTATGCGTTCATTCCCATATTCAAAGGGGCATACCTTTGGAATTTTTGCATCTCGTTCAGGTATTTTGAAGTCGTGAGGCCTTCTGCCTCTTTCTGTTGATATTATTGTCCATCTTACTTTGAATGGGTCATATCTAATTTCAGGCATAATTCTTCTCCATTATTTTTATTGTTATATTAAAATTTGTAATTGTTTTTTTCAGTGCTTTTAAAAAAGTTATGGCTGTGCCTTGATATACCATATCCATACCTGATTCGGATTGGGAAACGGTATAAATTGGGAATCCCCATATATCAAGTATTTCATTGGATTTCAGAATAACATTCAGTTTATAAAAATCATCATAAATCAGCAACTCCGAACCTTTTGCAAAAAACTCGCGGTCTTTTGAACTGTTCACAGTTTCATTATCCACCATAAAATTCGGTTTAACAAACATCAGATTAAATTCTGTCCCCATTAAAAATGTTCCTGCATCCTTTTTAATATTAATATCTGCTAATATGCCACTTTCTCTCACTCTTATATATTTCCGTATTTCAGCTGGTATTCTTTTATCTCCAACGAATATTCCTCCTGTTCTGCGCA
Organism: Caldifarciminota bacterium; assembly: GCA_027073945.1. The sequence goes on from JALTEL010000195.1 coordinate 4,195, forward strand.
GTAGCAAGGTTTTTTTCTTTTTTTCCAGTCGGGACTCAAATGGCTGGTTAACAAAGTCGCCTAATTCCCTGTATTTGTTGTATCTATAATCATTTAAATTAATATCCATTGGAAGAATATGAGTTATAAACGAATATCTTGGGTACCAATCGTATATAAGCTCTTTGTGTGCTTCTTCTGTTATGGTCTTTTGCATTTCATGTATAGAAGTGATGCCACTTTTGTCCTTAGATGATTCGATTTGCAGACCTTTATGATAATGCTCAAATCTCCTTGTCAACGTGTCCTGCATATTGACAGCCTTTTTGTTAAATGATAGTTCATACATACTCCCGCCGTTTTTTGTGGAGAAAGCTGTTGTATACACACTGTTTCTCAAATATATTTCATCATATCCGTCACAATTTATATCCCCTTTCACCGACGCATTATAGTAGGCCATATTTTCTGCTTTCAACAGATTACTGTAAACGGCCCTTCTTAGGTGAGGTAGATAAAGTCCTCCGAATACCCCATGCCAATATGCATCATTACATTGAGCTTTCATAAGATAATCCCTGGCTTTTTTACGGCCTTTACGCGTGCTTTGGTTTACTTTTTGCGATACAAAGAGCATTTTTTTATGCATATTATTTGATTCCTCATATTTAACGAGAAAGTTTTTCCATATTCCGCCTTTTACAAACATTTTATACCGCTCAAATTGACCTTTTTCTTTAAGTTCTTGTATGAATTCGGAAAACTTAACTCCTGCCTCCGGGAATAGTGACCATTCCCCCATTTCAAAATAAGAAGAAGAAGGAAAATACACCCTTCCCAGAGGTTTATGAGTTTTAATATAATGCATGTAAGTATCGGTTTTGATATGATTATCGGCTGTTATTGCCTTTATAAAATCTCCGAGCCATCCATCTTTATATACCCATTTGTTAGTTCCTGGCCACACTCCGAATTTTTCTCCATCGTCAAAGATAATTGCCGCATCACCTGTGGTTTTTCTCAGAAGTTCTGACAGATATTTCATAATTTCGGGAACGGGTTTGAATGGTATGAGGTATCTCAGCTTTTGATTAATTGGAAATACATTTATCTTTTTACCCTCAAATTCGGTCACATAGTATCCGTATAGGCTATCTTTACCAATACCTGCTTGAAGAAAATGATAATCATCTATGACAACATACTTTATACCTGAAGACACCAGAGTTTTAAGAACATCTCCTTCAAATACTCTTTCGGTAAGCCATAACCCCTGTGGTCTTATACCGAATGTCTGCTTTACATAGTTGACAGATTTTGCAATCTGATGGATTCTGTCTCTTTCGGGTAAAGAGGCAAGTACTGGTTCATAAAAACCACTTATAACAAATTCAATCTGACCTTTTTCACTGAGCTTGTTCAATTCTTCAATATACTCAGGATGCTTAAGCTCAAAGAACTGCATTAAGGGACCTGTATAATGAACAGTAAATTTGAAACTCGGATATTGTTTTGCTATTTCTATGAATGGCAAATAGCATTTTTTATAACTATCCTCAAAAATATATTCAAAATTCCCTACGGGCTGGTGCGAATGCAATCCCAACAACAGATTCAGATTTTCCATAAAACCTCCTTTTTCTTATTATACCATCCAATCATCTTCCGCTTCATCTTCATCTATTAAGTTTATATGTAAACTGCCAGAGTGAGGATACCGTTCTTGAATTTCTCCCTTCTTTTTTATCTCAGCTGATATTTCTATATTGTTTTTGTCTTCAATATAGTTCAGAGGAATTTTTATCTCAACAACCCGGCCTATTTTAAAAACAATATCCTGTGCGTTTTTTTTGCTGCTGTCTATGACAAGCAACTTGTCACGGCTTTTAATATTTATTTGAAAGATAAAATCGGTTTTTATCTTCTCAAAGGGCTCTAAAAGCATGTAAAAATTAGCGCTGTCCCTTCCATAGTGAAGGTATTTAAACATAGGTTGAGAGCTTCTCATTACCCCGCCCTGTGTTTTAGTTAAGTCTATAAGCCCGGCGCCAAGCCATTCAAAAAAGTCTGTAATTTTTCCATCAATCACAGGTGTGATGAACCCTGTTTCCGGCTTTATCACCGGACTGGATATTACCTCCCTTTTTATAGGTTTATCGAGGAATTCAGGATAATCCAATCCCTGCATTCTGTATATATCTTTCAAGTGTTCTCTAAACAATTGGTCAAACTCATTTGCGTATGCAGTAGGGTTGTCATCTCCAAACCACCAGAACCAGTCAGAGCCTTCAGCGGACATTAGTTCAAATAATGCCTCCTTGTTTGATTTCACTATCTCTCTGGTGTCATTTTTTACCTTTATAAGATATTCCCACGCAGTATTTTTCTCTTTTTGTCCTATCCATGTGCTGAAGTCGCTTCTTATCCACGAGCCCGGGTGTATATGGCTTATTTTCAATTTATCCATATTATTGGCGACCCATTCACCTGTGACGAAATTCACTTTTTTTGTTGTAATAGCATGACCGAATAACTTTCTTAAAAACGGGACACCACCACCTTCGTAGTTTTCCCATGGATTTTCCCCGTCAAGTATTATGGATACGAGCTTACCCCTTTTGATGAAAATTTTTGATATTTTTCTGGTAAGTTTGTAACTGGCCTCTTTTGGGGGCATTCTGTAAAGGTTGAAACCTATGTCATCGGACAGCTCTCTGTCCCTGAACATCATGGTTAAACCGTTGTATTCGTGAGGTGAATACAATTCATGTGAAAAGGTTTCTCTTACACTGTATCCCAGACTTTTTTCAAGGATACCCTCATCAGTTGCCGTCCATTTTATACCTTTTTGTATCATAATATCCAGGAATGCATCTGAAACAGAGCCTTCTGCCGGCCACATTCCCAGAGGTGCTTTCCCGAAAAGTTTTTTAAAGGTCTCTAATGCTCTTTCCATCTGAAGGTCAACATTATCTGGAAAACGTGCGTTAAAGTCCGGGCAATTAAGGTAAGGATTCGATGCTCTGCATATAGATAAATCCAGGAGCAAGGGTGAAATCGGATGTGTGAACGGTGTTGTAGAAAGCTCAATTTTTCTCTCCTCATAAAGTCTCTTGTATAAGGGGATAACTCTGCCTAAAATGTTGTGATGAATTTCGTACAATCTGTTTTTATCTTCCTCTGTAAACTGCATATCTTTTTTCTTCCATTCTTGAATTTCCGAAAATTCCTCTCCTGCTATAAGACTTGTATTGTAAAGGAAAAAAAGCATCTGCAGGTCTCTGATTTCATTTACTGTAAACAAAGAAGCCTTTCTGTCAAGTTCATAGACTGAGCCCCTTTTGTCAAAAAGATACAGATATCTTTTTGATTTTTTCATTTTTGTGTAATAATTAACCGAGAAAAAATTTCTCAGTACAAATTCTCTTTCTTTTGCGTCAAGGTCCTCTGCAGGTTTTAAGAAAAGAGAGACAAAATCATCTTTAAATGCTCCTTTTATATAATCCTGCAATTGAATTAGTAATGATGGTACAAGATTAAAAGTTATGTGCACATCATCAAATTCGCCGATTACTGAAGGAATGTCGTAGTATTCATTGACTCCATGCAAATATACCCAGGGCATGGAATAATATGCCGTGTTGTCACGCATCAGTCTGTAAACAGGTTGATGCATGTGGAGAAGTATAAAAATATTTATTTTATCCATTGCTCTATTTTGGAACTGTAAGATTCCATAAGATGTTCTGCTTCTTCTTTTGTTTTACCCTCTACATAAATATTAAAATACGGTCCGTATTCATCAGGATATAGCATGACCCAACCGTTGTTGAAATTTATTCTCACGCCGTCAAGGAAAGAGGCATCGTTACCCTGTGCCTCCTCACTCATCCTGCGCATAACTGTTCCTTTTTTGTCCCATGGACATGGCATTCTACGCACAAGGTAAATGGGCTTTTTAAAGCCATCTATAAAATCAGATAACGGCATGTTAAGTTTGGAAAGTGCCTCAAGTGTTTTTCCAATGGCAAACATGCCATCTTCGTATATATGAAAATCAGGAAAGATAAAATCTCCCAGGCCGGATGCAGCCATCAAAACATCATCTTTCCTGGCAATTGTTGACATAGCCCTTTTTGATGAGCTTGCTACCCTTACGTCAAAACCGGATTTTTCACCGGTTTCAAACACCAGCGATGGAGTGTAATTTGGGACATCAATAATACCCGGCTCGTTTGTTTTTATTATAATCAGTGAAATAACGGTGAGCAGATCAACATCTCTGTATATCCTACCTTTATTATCAACGAGGATGATTTTTCCACCAGCGGGGTAGAGGTAAAAGCCTGCATCATACTTGAGGGATTTTACTATTTTAGCCAATTGCGAAAGGTTGTTTTGTATTTCGGAGTCTGTTTTTGCGAGTTTTTTGTAATCCGTATAGGTATTGAGATTCACCACCTGGTCAACAAGTTCCTCAAGAATATATGGGAAATAAGTCGTTGTTGTGCCATGTGAGAAATCGACCACAATTCTGAATTTATTTTCTTTTATCGCCTTTAAATCAAGGGATTTCAAATATCCTTCTCTGTAAAAATCCCATAATTTTGTTTCAAATACAATTGAACCTATTTCGTTGTGATGGGCTCTTCTAAAATCCTCTCTAAAAAATATTCTCTCAATTGATTTGCTTTGCGAAGGGGAAATATCAATACCGTGTTCGTCAAAGAAGTGTATTTCTGTTGAGGCGCCTTCTTGGGGTGATTGTCTAAAATAAACACCACCCTGTTCACCAAAAGAGTGCAATTTGTATTTTAGTACGGGTATGGGTAGCATTTGTGCATCTTTAATATTTATGCCTGTTGATGCAACTCCACCTATAAATGCACGCCGTAGCATTCTTGATGCAAGGTGACTATCTCTGCCCAGAAGCACGAAACTATCTTTCGGGAGAATGGAACCATAAGCGGCGCCTAATTTTGCGCATAATTCGGGTGTTAATTCAATATTCGTGAGGCCTTTGATTTTTGAGCCCTGGAACAATGATTTTTTCCAGACTTCACCCCATATCAAATTGGATGAAACAACAGAAGCTTGTTCAACGAATTTCCTGGGCCATATGTGAACATGCTTCTTGATTCTGCTTGCCTTTCCTATCCTGCATTCATTGCCTATCACCACACCTTCTTCAGTTTTCAC
>JALTEL010000196.1 GCA_027073945.1 Caldifarciminota bacterium
AAATCATACCGGACATGTTTTTGAGAAGCTCTGCAATTTCCTGAGGAGGTCCGAATCCCATTAAGCAGTTGTTGTTGTCATTTATAAGCCCGTTTCCCACATAATATCTGTAATACACATTTTCAGTCGTGCACCTCACAGCATCACCCTTTTTAAAGTAAACGGCGAGTGAATCAAAATAACCTTTCTTGAAAGGGTCTCTCTCTCTTAAAATCCAGCCATACATGCCGTTTATTTTCACTGCATCGGTTCTCTCTGCAATGGCCTTTTCAGGCGCTGTCATAATAATTCTCGTTTTTGCACTGTAAAGTTCAAAGACAAGCAGGCCTGCATAAAGGTAAGCAGTCAGGTACCGCAGTTTTTTTGAAGATACAATGAGAATTCCGAGCAGAGCAATGACAATGAATTGGTTGACATTAGAGAACTCTTTAAGGCTCAGAAAATCATAGGCATTTTTTTGAGATTTGAATATAAGCAATCCGGTAATGTAGAAAGCTCCGAGCAAAAGTACAAAGACAAGATACGGCAATATGGCCTTTTTTAGCATATGGGGCTCTTTCAAAAGGATTTCAAATCCTCTTGCCGCCAGTATCCCCATTGCAAAGACAGATACCATAAGCCATCTTGATTGATATCTGAATCCGTTCAGGATGGGAATTTTAGATATTAAAAGGTAAATCGGGTTTACACTGCCCAGTGACATAAACGCTGATATTATGAAAAGTGCGAGCCAGAATGCCGTTTTTTTGTTAAATCTATCCTTGTAAAACGCAATATATGCAAGTACAGTGCCTGTGACGGAGATGAACAATGTGCCGCGTCCGAAGAGGCGCGGGAAAAATTCCGACCTTCCCACAGGGGACGGGAAGAAAAAGTACGGCCAGAATACAAAAGGATTGGGGCTTCCCTTCATCATCCAGTGATATCCTTTTGCAGTGTTGGCGCCGTTTTCAAGCAGTAGTTGCAGAGGTGGAAGTATCTGCGGCAGGGCAAAAATAAAAACCGAGAAGAATATGAATATTAGAATAAAAGCGCCGTTTTTCGCCTTCATGCGCATCTCTTGCATAATATACACCGCATAAAAAATGAGCACGCAGGAAGACAGTATAAAAGCCTGTGGATGGTATGCATAGAATTGAAATACGAGTAGTATGATGAGCAGTAAAAGATGCGAAATTTTGCGTTTTTGTAAGTATTTATGCATTAACAGCATTGCCCATGGTATTAGCATAACAACATTTAGCATATTTATGAAGATATGCCGTGCCAGTACAGGCCCTGTTAATGTAAAGAGCGCACCGGATATGGCAGACGGCAGTGACCTGTATCCGAGTGTCCTTGTCAGAAGGCATTGGCCTATGAATCCAAGAAGGAGTATAAAAATAATGTGATAGGTATATCCCTGATAGGCATTTTTTAAAAATATGAATATGTAATTCAACGGAAAGAAAATTCCTGATTGCCCTTCGGCAAATATGGGAATACCGCCGTAAAGATTGTGAATCCACAATGGGAAATGACCGCCTGAAAGGCTATTCCTTATGAATATCCTATAAGGGACATGCAGAAATGTTATGTCCTCCGAAAACATATATTTACCGAGGATTTCTCTTGTGAAAAACAGCAGAAATGCAAGAACAGGCAGTGCTATTCCCCTACGTATCTTTTTCATTGCTGTTTATTATAAGGCCATAATCACGGCTATAAAAACCCGATATTACATGTTAGGTATATGGGTGTTATATGTGCCAATAGCATTAACTTGTTTTTTTATACTTTTAGGTGTATAATTATTAAATGGTAATAAAAGGGTATATGCTAAATAGTTCGCATATAAATGAATTAGGCGAGACGGATAGGAGGAGGCAAAATGATTACTGAAGGGAATATTATTAAAGGACCATTCTGGAGCGAACCTGTTAAAGTTGAAAAGATTGAAGAGATAAGAGAATATATCCGGATCGTAGGGTCAACAATCCACTCAAAAAAATATGTGAATCAACTTCTGAAAAAAAAAGAAGTAAATAAAATAGAAACAGTAGAATCAGTAATTGACCTTTCTTCAAATCCTGAGAGTGCTTTCTTTGTAATCGAAGCCACACGATTTAAATACGCCTCTCTTTTTGATCCACTTCTTGCTATGAATGTATCTAAGATAGACCCCCTTCCATTTCAAATAGAGGCGGTATATGGCTATGTTTTAAATCAATCGCATATCAGATTTCTGATTGCAGATGATCCTGGTGCTGGAAAGACAATAATGGCAGGGCTTATATTGAAAGAGTTGAAATTGAGAGGACTTACAAAAAGAGTTCTAATAGTAGTTCCTGGCCATTTAAGAGACCAGTGGAGGAGAGAACTAAAGGAGAAGTTTGATGAAAAATTTGTTGTACTTGATAGATATACATTTAATGCTCATTATGGTGAAAATCCGTGGGGTAAAAATGATCAAATAATAACATCTATCGACTTTGCCAAACAAGATGAAATTATCGCAACTTTGGGTTCAGTGAACTGGGATCTTGTGATTGTTGATGAAGCGCATAAAATGTCAGCCTACAAATATGGAGAAAAAACTCAGAAAACACAAAGATATAAGTTAGGGGAGGTTCTCTCAAAAACTACAAATCACCTAATCTTTTTGACTGCCACACCCCATAGAGGAGATCCAGAAAATTTTAGACTATTTTTAGACCTTCTCATGCCCGGATTCTTTGCAACAAACAAAATGGTAGAAGAATCTTTGAAGAACAAGGATAATCCATTGTTTATCAGAAGACTAAAGGAGGACCTCAAAGATTTTGAAGGAAAGCCAATATTTACAAGAAGATTTCCTATAACCATAAAATTTCATCTTTCTGATCCAGAAAAGGACTTGTATAATAAGGTTTCAAGATATGTACTGGAGCAATACAATAAAGCAATAAAGTCTGACAAGAAAAGGAATGTTGCATTTGCTCTCATGATTCTTCAGAGAAGAATGGCATCCAGTACATATGCTCTTTTAAGGTCACTGGAAAGAAGAAAAGAAAAGCTGGAAAAAATACTTAAGGGTGAGGAAAAGCAAAAAGAGATATCAATTAATTATGTGGAAATAGAAGACCTTGAGGAAAAGGAAAGATGGGAAAAAGAAAAAGAATGGGAATCTATAACTTTAGCAAAAGATCCTGAAGAACTAAAACGCGAAATAGAAACACTAAGCAGACTAATTGATAAAGCTCGTCGGGTAATAAACAATGAAGAAGAAGTTAAACTAAGAGAACTTAGAAAGGCTATTGAAGAGGGATTTAGAAAAATTAAGGAAATGAATGGAAATCCTAAAATCCTAATATTCACAGAGTCCAAAGATACCCTTGAGTATTTAATTAAAAAGATAAGAACATGGGGCTATAAAGTAAACTACATACATGGTGGGATGAGTATAGATGAGAGAATCAAGGCAGAAAAAACATTTAGGGATGAAACAGAAATAATGGTAGCAACGGAGGCAGCAGGAGAAGGAATAAATCTCCAATTCTGCCACATCATGATAAACTACGATATCCCCTGGAATCCGAATAGGCTTGAGCAAAGGATGGGGAGAATCCACAGATATGGTCAGCAAAAAGATGTTTACATATTCAATCTTGTGGCAGAAGATACAAGAGAAGGAAAGGTCCTCGCAAAGCTATTTGATAAGTTAGAAGAAATAAAGAATAAACTTGGAAGCGACAGGGTTTTTGATGTTATTGGTGATGTATTTGAAGGTAAGAACTTATATCAGCTTATTCTTGATGCAGTTACTAATGCAAAGAGCATGGATGAGATTTTGAAAGAGCTGGATGTTAAACCAGATGAAGAGTACATTTCTAAAATAAAAGAAGCATTGGGTGAGACACTTGCTACAAAGTTTATTGATTACACAAGAATAAAAGAGATGGCTGAGAGGGCAAGAGAATACAAGCTAATACCAGAATATGTTGAAGAATTCTTTGGAAAAGTGTTCATTAGGGCTGGAGGAAAGTTTAGAGAAACTAAAGATGGTTTCATAGCAATTGATTCTGTTCCTTACGAAATAAGAAAGATTGCTGAAAGCCCCGAGTACAAAAATAGATATGGCATTGTAATGAAAAAATATGCAAAAGTTACCTTTGATAAAGATAAAGCTTTTAAAAACCCTGATGCTGAGTTTATATCTTTTGGCCATCCATTATTTGAAGCACTCCTAAAATGGGTAGTTGATAAATATGGGGGAGGAACAAAAAGAGGGGCAGTTTTTAAAGATCCTTCAGGAAAACTCAATGGTTATATCTGGTTTTACATCGGTGAAGTAAAGGATGGGAAAGGAGAAATCGCAGGAAGAAAAATTATGGCAATTTACGATGATGGAAATAAAATAAGAGAAATAAATCCCGCAGTTCTCTGGGATTTGGCTCCAACCAATAATAGAAAGGGTTTGGTTAATATTTCTGAAAAGGAAAAAGAGAAACTCCTTGAATTTACAATACAGTCAGTTGAGAAATACAAAGAAGAAATATTCCAAGAAAGAAAGAGACAAGCAGAAATAAAGAAGAAATACGGAATAAAATCACTTGAGTATCTTATTGGAAAATTGGATGCAGACCTTGCGGAACTTTATGAGAGAGAGGCAAGAGGAGAGAAAGTAGACCTACCAATAAGAAATAAAGAAGAGCAAAAGAGAAGATATGAAGAAGCAATGAAAGAATTAAGAAGGGAAATAGAACAGGAGCAGAGTCTTTTAATGTCTATGCCAGAGCTTTTGGCCGTTATTAGAATTGTTTCAGAGAAGAATAAGATGGAAGAAAGTGAGGAGATTGAAAAAATAGGAATGGAAATCACGATGGAGTATGAAAAAGAGCATGGGAGAATACCTGAGGATGTATCAAAAGAAAATTTAGGATTTGATATTCGTTCAAGAGATGAGAAAACAGGTGAAGTTAGATACATAGAGGTGAAGGCAAGAGCCGGGGAAGGAGAAGTAGCTTTAACTCCAAACGAGTGGTTCAAGGCAAAGAGATTTAAGGATCAATATTTTCTCTATGTGGTTTCAAATGCAACAACAAAACCAATTCTTTACATAATTAGAAACCCTGCCGAAAATTTAACACCAGAGAAAAAGGTTGAGATTGTGAGATTTATTGTACCTGTTGATGAATGGAAAAACAAAAGGGAAGAGATGTGGAAGAAATGAATGAAAATCAGAGAGTTGAGTTCAAAGAGTCGTGGAGAGATGAGTACTTAAAAACCCTGTGCGCCTTTGCAAACACTGATGGTGGAGTCATGTATATTGGAATGTCTGATAATGGTGAGCCCGTTGGATTAAAAAATGTAGATAGCCTATTAGAATCGCTACCAAATAAAATCAGGCACAGTTTGAATATTATCCCATTAGTAAAAGAGGAAAATATAGAGGGTGTTAAAGTTATCAAAATTGAGATACCACACTCGGAAGTTCCCATATCATATAGAGGAAAGTTCTACATAAGATCTGGCTCCACAACTCAGGAAGTCAGCGGTATGGAGCTTGTAAATTTTGTAATGAAAAAGCAAAAACTTTCTTGGGACACAATTTTATCCAATGCCGGCATAGAAGAAATTGATGAAGAAACTGTTCTTAAATTCAAAAATATGGCAAAAGATAGACTTGCAATATCTGAGGGTGATTCTATAGAAAAAATTCTTGAGAGTTTGGAACTCATAAGAGAAGGAAAACTTACAAATGCAGGATTGCTGTTATTTGGAAAAGATCCCAGCAGATATTTTTTAAATGCTATCACAAGGGTTGGTAGATTCAAGACAGAGGCAGACATCATGGATACAATTGATATAAGGGGGAATCTTTTCAATCAGGTCAATGAAGTTGTGGAGGCTATTAAAAAGCATCTCAATGTTAGATTTGAGATAAAAGGAATAGAGAGGGAAGATATATGGGATTACCCCCTCCCGGCCATAAGAGAGGCATGTATCAATGCTCTGATTCACAGAGACTATTTGGATTCTGCAGAAAATCAAATCAAGATATATGATGATCACATCTGGTTCTGGAATCCAGGAAGACTTCCAGAGGGAATCACTGTGGATATGCTGAAAGGCGAGCACTTTTCAAAGCCGAGAAACAGGTTAATTGCAATGGTATTTTACTATGCAGGATTGATTGAAAGATGGGGCACCGGTACAAAAAGAATTGTGGAACTGTGTAAGGAGCAGGGGCTTCCAGAACCGGAGTTTAGGGAGTTCGGCAATGGTTTTAGTGTTATTTTTTACAAAGATATCTACAACGAGAAAAATCTGAGAAAAATGGGGCTAAATGAAAGGCAGATAAAGGCTGTTTTGTATGTAAAAGATAAAGGAAAAATTACCAATAAAGAATACCAAAAGATTAATGGTTGTTCAAAGGCAACAGCAACAAGGGACATAATGCACCTTGTAAATGGAGGTTTTCTAATTGCTATTGGCACAGGAAAGAGAGATTTACATTATATACTGAGCCAAAAAAGAGCCCAAAATGATGCAAAAGAGCCAAAAAAGAGCCAAAAAATGAGTGAGGAGGAAAATGAAAGATAAACGGTTCATAGAAAAGAGTTTTCCTGTAAAGGAAGTAAGCGAAATTTCAGCAAAGGAGAAAAACATAAGGCACGGGCATATTTCTACCTTACATATTTGGTGGGCTCGTCGGCCTCTTGCAAGTTCAAGGGCAACAAGTTATGCGGCTTTAATTCCTGCTCCCGGCGATGTTAAAGAACGGAAGAAGACAAAGCAGTTTATAATCAAGCTTTCAAAGTGGGAGAATTCACTTAATCACCATATCATAGACATAGAGAAAGCAAGAAAGGATGTTCTGAATGCCAATGGTGGAAAACCGCCGAGGGTTCTGGATCCATTTTCAGGCGGTGGCTCCATACCATTGGAGGCTTTAAGGCTTGGATGCGAAGCCCATGCAGTTGAATATAATCCCGTGGCAACCCTGATTTTGAAATGCACCCTTGAGTATCCTCAGAAATACGGGAAACCGAAAGAAGTTAAGAGTAGAAATTCTCTTTCTGGATTTGAAACAAAAAACATTCTCCTTGAAGATGTAAAAAAATGGGGAGAATTTGTTTTAAAGCAAGCAAAAAAGGAGATAGGAAGATTTTATCCTCCTGATAAGGACGGCTCAATTCCTGTTGGTTATATCTGGGCAAGGACAATTCCATGCCAGAATCCCGCATGCGGGGCTGAAATTCCTTTGATGCGTCAGTTCTGGCTTGCAAAGAAAAACAACAAAAAGGTGGCTCTCTATCCGTATGTGGAAGGAAAAGAGGTAAAATTCAAGATCGTAGGGGATGGATACGAAAAGATGCCAGATGATTTTGACCCTTCAAAAGGCACAGTATCAAGGGCAATAGCCGTTTGCCCTGTGTGTGGCTCTACTGTTGAGGCAAATACCACAAGAAAACTCTTTCAGGAGGGAAAAGCAGGAGAAAGACTGGTTGCAGTTGTTTTACATAAATCGGGAACAACTGGAAAAAGATACAGGCTTGCAACTGAGAAAGATTTAGAGATTTTCAAAGAAGCAGAAAGATATCTGGAGGAGAAAAGGCAGAAACTCACGGAAGAATGGGGCATTGACCCTGTGCCGGATGAGAAAATTCTTAAAAAATGCCATGAAGTTGATAGAATGCCAATGTATGGAATGAACACTTGGGGCGATCTTTTCAACTCCCGCCAGAAATTAGCCCTGATTACCTTTACAGAAAAGGTTCGGCAGGCTTATCAAAAGATGATTGAAGAAGGATATGATGAGGAGTATGCAAAGGCGGTGGTGGGATATTTGGGGCTGGGAGTGAATAGGATTGCTGACAGGAATTCATCCTTGTCAATATGGAATAACATAGCTGAAAAGCAGGAGCATACATTTGGGAGACAAGCATTACCGATGTGCTGGGATTATGCTGAAACAAATGTAATTGAAGGAGTTCAAGGATGGAAAAAACAGTTTAGTTATCTATTACATGCTTTAGAAAACCTCTCCCAAATTCCGCCAATCTCCAATTCCCAATCTCCAATCCCCACCGTAAAACAGGCATCAGCCACAGAACTTCCCTATCCAGACAACTACTTTGATGCCGTTTTCACAGACCCGCCATATTATGATAATGTTAACTACTCTGTTCTATCCGACTTTTTCTATGTGTGGCTTAAAAGAAGCATTGGGGATTTGTATCCTGAACTTTTTATGACGCCGCTTACTCCCAAATCAAAGGAAATTGTGGCAGATCCTGCAAGAGCCAAGTCAAAGGAAGAAGCAAGAAAATTCTTTGAAGACATGTTAAAAAAGGCTTTCAAAGAGATGGCAAGAGTTTTAAAGCCAAACGGCATAGCAACCATCGTCTATACTCATAAATCCACTTCTGGGTGGGAAACCCTAATTAACTCTCTTCTTGAATCTGGACTTGTGCCGACTGCATCCTGGCCCATTGATACAGAGATGAAGGCAAGGTTGAGAGCAAAGGAATCTGCCGCTTTAGCCTCCTCCATATACTTCGTTTGCAGAAAAATGGAGAGGAAAGAGACAGGCTGGCTCAATGAAGTGAAAGAGGAGATAAAAAAGCACATCACGAAAAAGCTTGAATCTCTGTGGGAAGAGGGTGTAAGTGGTGCAGATTTCTTCATTGCAGGCATCGGCTCTGCCATTGAAATCTTCGGAAAATACAAAAAGGTAATGGATTATGAAGGCAATGAAATTGGTGCTGGAGAGCTTTTGGAATATGTGAGAAAAGTAGTAACAGATTACGCAGTAAAGCAGATTCTACACAACGGCATTTCTGCAGAGCTCTCTCCCCTTACGAGGTTCTATATTCTCTGGAGATGGACTTATGGGGAGGCAAAGGTTCATTTTGATGACGCAAGAAAACTTGCTCAATCCACAGGCGTAAACCTTGAGAGAGAATGGAACAAAGGGTTTATAGAGAAAGAGAAGGAATTTATAAAAGTGCTTGGACCACAGGATAGAACCCTTGATGAACTTGAGAATCCAGAGGATATGATAGATGTAATTCACAAAGTCCTGCTATTGTGGAAGGCGGGGAGAAAAGAGGAAATGAAAGAATTTTTAAAAGAGACAGGATATGGAACAAAGGAAGCATTTTACAAGGTTGCTCAGGCAATATCTGAAACCCTGCTAAATGAGAGTAAGGAAAAGAAACTTTTAGATGGATTTTTAAGTGGAAAGGAAAAATTAAAAGATGAGATAAAGAATATAGGTATACAAAGGAGGTTGTTTGAATGAAAACATTTACGCAAATAGCAATTCCGCATGAGGATATAGTTGAAGGCCACCTTACCATGGATGTCTTTGCTGCAGATCTGTGGCAGGTGGC
>JALTEL010000197.1 GCA_027073945.1 Caldifarciminota bacterium
CTTTCGGAGGGAAGAAGAAATCGTCTATCGTATCCCACCCTGGATACATCACTTTGCATCCGTTAATCGGGTCATTAGGGTCTGTAGACCAGTCACTCAATGTATCAGTATCAGGAACAGGCATACCCGTTGTTTCGTCAAGCTTTCTATAAATTATATCACCATCTTCAGAGATATAGCTTGCAAAGGTATATAATTCTACGGGGTTCCCTGACCATCCGGTTATTGTAGTGCAGCCGCTGCCCCACACAACAGCATCTACCTCTCTATTTGACGAGTCCAAAATTTCACACTCGTCTGCAACATTGTCGAATATCGGGTATTGGGCAGTATCGTCCATCTGTGGAACCGAGGGATCGCTGTCGACACCATACTCAAAATCTGGTTTTTCGCCGAATTCTTTCTCAAATTCCTTAGCATCTCTTACAATCCACAGCTTTTCTTTTGGCTGTAGAACTGTCCCTTGCGGGAATACCACAGATGCTTCATTATCCGTAATCTGCCAACCAGATATATTAATAGGTGTATTTGCAGTATTTATAATTCTAACAGCTTCCCCCTCTTCGTCTGGCCCACTTTCTAAACTGTTAAACATTACTTCAAAGAGTTTTACTCCTTGCTCACTGCTCGGGGCAACTTGCCTGGGTGTTGTTGGACAAGGGCCTTGATAAATAGGAACGGCAGTAAATGAAACATCGCTTTGCATGCGAGGCATTACTTGATATCCAGAATCATATGGACTTGACGTATCGTACTGAGATGAAAATCCAATTACAGTTGCCGCATCTCCGACTTCCATTCCCGAAATGGAAATACCAGTATCGGAATCAATATAAACAGTTGTAACCCCACTTCCATCATCCACAGTGAATGTGCTTCCGGAAATAGATTTTACAGTTCCTGAAATTTGAACCAATGTTCCTTCCGTTGATTCTCCTATTGAGCCAGTTTGCTTTACATCAGGTGCCGGAGCTATTCCTGAAGATATAAATTCTATACCACTATTATCTGTAGAAATTTCCAGCAGTCCGTTAAAGCTTTTCAATGTGCCTTTCACTTTAACGTCGTCGCCTAACTCGAAATTCTCTATATCACCGGTATTATATACATATATACCACCAGTGTCATCTTGAATTGCAAACCCTTTGTTGAATGTCCCCGGTTTAACGGTAACATTTCCCTCCACATAAACAACATCCCCTATGGATTTTGATCTTGCCTCTGCAATAGTAATTACCTGCGGGGTACCTGTTGAGAAGCTCCATACATAATCGCTCCCCATTGCATTGCCATCTGTATCTTTTACGCTTCCTGAGATTGTTGCAGTGTATGTTTCATTTTCAGAAAGAGGACTGCTCGGAGTAAAAGTTGCAGTTTTTGTTGAAGAGTCGTATGAAACTCCGCCGGAAACAGCATTGTTGGAGGAATCTTTCACTGTAAATGTAGAGGTAGTAATTGTGCTTGAGTCTATACCTCTGTCGAATGTTGCAGATACTTTTGTATTTACATCAACATTAGTTGCATTATTTTCAGGTACAGTAGAAACAACAGAAGGCCTATTAAATGCAATATCGCTCTGTGTGCGGGGTAGTATTTGTATAGTACCTTTATATTCCCCTACAAGGCCTATTACTGTAATATTATCTCCATTACTTACCCCAGAGAAGCTCACCTGCGAAGAGCTGTCATACACTTTAATTGTGCCTGAGCTATCGTCTATAAGAAAGTTAGAAGAGTACTTATTTGAAACAGTGCCGCTCACTTTAACAAGTAAACTCTCCCTTGAGCTGTCAATTTCCCCTGTTTTATCCAGCTTTGGTATTATGTTAATATTGGTAAATCCCTGCTCCACGACATCGCTTGCATCAGATATAGAAACTTGCTTTAATCCGTTATATGCTCCTCTCGAGCCTGTAACCTCAACGAGATCCCCTTCTGCAATATTCAATCCGCTTGCACCGTAAACTTCTATTCCGCCCGTTCCGTCCTGCAAGAAAAATGCCTTTCCGCCGCTAAATACTTCTTCGGAAGTTACAACACCTTGAATTGTTACAGAAGTGCCGCTACTCAGAGTACGGGCATTACCCATAGGTACTACCGTTCCCTTTGCAATGTCGTACTGATAACGCGGAATAATTTCATAATCAGAATCATGCTGCTCTGCAATACCCACGACAGTTACCATGTCATTATTGTTTATTCCCGAAATATCAATACCCGTATCATGGTCTATGTATACTTTAATGCCATTTACAACGAAGCTGCCCGAACTTTTATCACTTACCGTACCCGAAGTATATACAAGCGTCCCAAGATAATCAGTTATATTTGCAGATGTTACAGAATACGGTATCACAAAACCACCATAATTATTAAATACGACATCGGTTGCGGCTGCAGGCTTTATCTCTATTTTATTATGATAGCTGGATATCGTGCCTGACACTGTAACTGTGTCGCCAAGCTGTAAGTCTTGAATTCCTCCGCTATAATAAAAAACATCAATGCCACCAGTTTCGTCCTGGATATACATTTCCCTATTTGAACTGTCCAGTGTACCCGGCGTTAATGTTACTTTTCCTTGCACCTTCAAATTTGCTCCGCTATTTGCCCTCGCATCTTTTATAGGCCATATATCGGTCGCTGTTGTATCACAGGATGAGCTATTATTATCTGAATTTGAGTCAGTTGAAGTCGTAGAAATTGAAACATTATTCGTTAAAACCGCACCGACTACAACTGAACTATCAACTGTTGCACTTATATGGAATGTGACGTCTGCCCCAGCAGCAACTGTTCCAATCGACCATGTATATGTATTTCCAGAATTTGTAGGTGTAACGCCCGAATCATCACTTTG
>JALTEL010000198.1 GCA_027073945.1 Caldifarciminota bacterium
CCACCTCGGCAGAGAAGTGGTGGTCAAGAAATTCGATGGCCGCGAAAAGGTGCGGGGAAACTCGAATTCAACTATTTTCCAACGTCTGGAAAGAGACCCTCTGCTGAAGCGGGCGGGAGAAATTATTAAAATATCGGACTGACCCCTGCGATGACCCCTGCGACAACCCCTCAACTCGACTCAGGAAAAGTATCTGGCCGCACTGGGCCTCGACGGCTCATGCATGTGTAGCGCGACATAGGCCGCAAAAGCGGCCGCCAATAAATGCCTTAATCGGGGTCAGAAAAGGTGGGGAACGTGTGTTAAAATATCGGACTGACCCCGGCCTTCTGAAGGTCTGAACGGTGAACGGGCGCGGGTGCGCCTGTTATGTGTGAGTACAAGTAGGAGGATGGATTTTATGAATTCAGGACAGACGTCTTTGGAACTGGGCGCTTCGGAACTACGCCGTTGCGAAAATACGGTATTCGAGGAATTCATAGCAAACCGACTGGCCGAAAGTGCGACGGGAAAAGTCCGCCTCATGGAGTCGATCTGTGCGGTGGGCAATCGGAGAGCCGCCCGGAAACGGGTGGTGTGCGGATTAATCCGACTTCGGTAAACCCCCGTTTATCACAGCCGAGTCGCCGTATACGCGATCCGTACGTACGGTGATAAGGGAGGGCTCCCCAGCGATGGGGAGTCCTATCCCAATCGATTTATTTTCCCCAAGCTAAATTAGAAACTGTTGCATTTGATAAATAGGGTATTGGATTCAATATGTCGGAGGAGGTTCCTCCAACAATTTGACACAAGACCATGAACAGTAGGAGAAGGTTTCCTGTGGAATTATCCCCATAAACCCATTTTGCAGTAGGATCTTGTTGTCTTTGGGCATCTTTAAGAAACCCGAGTGGTGCATTATCGAAATACATAAACCCTTTTCCCAAATTAAATATTCCATCTATTGCAGGGGATGCGATTTGCATTCGCTTATGGAACTCGGGTTCCATTACGGGATACGAAATATTCTCTTTAGCTGCAATGTCATCTTTCCATCCATAAACTGTTTTCATCGAAACTGGGCCATCATAACTCACCACGTACGACATAACTGATGGAGCCTTGTAGCCGACTCGGAATGCGGACGATTCATTCCTTGTTAGTTGTTTGATTTTTTGCGCTGAAAGAAATGCTTTTTTCAGCTCATCTTTTGTAAGTACTGACTTAACCTCAATTGTCGCAACTACTGATTCAACTAAGAAACCATTTATGCCTCCTCCAAAATCAATTTTCGGATAGTCGCGCTTGTATATTACAATATCAATTTGATTTCGCTTTTCCCCAGGTTGTGAATTCGCGTCAATGATTTCACCAGTTCCAATCGCAACCTTTTCAGATAAGTGACCTTCTAAAAATTCCTTGATAAAGGCCTCTCTAGGGGTTCCTTTATGTAGGTTGTGTCCGGAATTTGCAGGGCGCTTTGAAGTCACTAAGAGTTCATTTTCTACTGCATCTAAATGGGCTTTTAGCATTTTCTATTTTCCTGTATCGAACGTCCGAGATGAGGCTGAGTGGAAACGACGTTGCCTGATTCGCCGAGCATTGTCACGATAGCCTCAATTGATTGGTTAGCATTTTATTTGCGTTCAACGAGCTTGCTGTAATTCGTGCGACACTGATCGGAAAAAACATGAATGGCCGAGTTATTCATAGATTTTATTATTTTTTCCACCCCGTCCTCGAGTACCCCCGTTCCTGAAAAAGAAATTGTGTGCGGTGTTCTGTCATCTACATGTGGGCCGTTCATCATTAGCGAACCTAATGCGGATGCCATTTCACTATTCTCCGTGAAGTTTAGTTTCAAACATCTATTTACACTTGAAACCAATAAATCTACAGATTGCAATCCGTCACTTTCTTTAGAATCACCTAGTGCTAGGTGTTTATTTAAAATGCTTCCCATATCAACTGCGTGTAATGATTCCCGAAGGTGATGTAAATCTTGTTCATATATGCGCTTTGCTTCTTCAATAATATTACTGTCATCAGTTGCACTCTTTGGATGAAAGGCATTTATAAAATATGAGTAATCATAGCCATCCGTAACTAATAATGGCTTTGGTTGTGATGCTGAGAGAGAGGTTACAACACCAATAAAAATTGCTTTGTAAGCTTCTTCATAAGCAGTTTCAGTTACTCCTTTTCGATCTATAACCCATTCAAAGGTACTTAATGATTTTGGCGAGTGCTTTGCGTAATGAACAAGGACTCGGTCTATTAACTGACTGACCATAAGAGCCTGTAGTCTCAATTGAGCATAAAGTTGATTGCTCATGCCATCTAGTAGGGATAGTACGTGATCTACATATTCATCGGAACATTCTGTAATCTCCCTCCATTTATTTATCCCTGCTTTTAAGTCCTCTTTTGATTCAATCATAACATCTGATTCCGCTCCAGAGCCGATCATCGAGACAACGTGAAGAGTGCATTTAGCATCACGTAAAAAGGTTATATATTCTCTGAATTTAGGGCAGGAACAGTCGGGGCGATTCTGTTTAAATTCATCATCATCACTTAATCCATGAAACACCTTCAACTTTGATAGTTCGCTTTGAACCAAAGAGAATGATTCATCTGGAATAATTAAAGCTCCAACAGAGCTCCATTTTTGAGCTGAAGAAAATATGCCTGACTCATCGATAAAGATTTTCATTTTTCCCTTCTAACGATTAGGGTTTTATCCGTCCAGCAGCACACAAACATCAAAATCCACCGGGGAAGCTGATGGCTGGATGGATAAAACTCTGTTGAACTGAGCCGCAGTGCATACTCGGCCTATCTATGGGGATTGTATGCAACCCGGGACGCCG
>JALTEL010000199.1 GCA_027073945.1 Caldifarciminota bacterium
ATTGGATATGAAAAAACACAAAATCGAGATACGGGAGAGAACGGGAATAGTGCCGGAGATGGCGAATCCGTACATTGATTTAACCGCCCTGCAGAATCTGGTGCTCATAGGCAAACTTTACGGAATGAAAAGAGGAGATATTGATGAGAGAAACGCCATGCTTCTCAAACTCTTCAATCTCTACGAAAAGAAGGATGCGAAGGTAAGGGGATTCTCCAAGGGCATGAAGCAGAGGTTGAGCCTTGCCATGGCAATGCTCCCGGACCCCGAACTTCTATTTCTGGACGAGCCCACATCTGGCCTTGATGTGATGAGTGCAAGGTTGATAAAGAGGATAATAAGAGATGAGCAGAAGAAGGGGAAAACCATATTCATGAACACGCACAATATGCAGGATGCAAATGAATTATGCACACGGGTTGCCATAATAAATCATGGAAAGTTAATCGCCATTAACACACCAGAAAAAATAAAGGAAATTGGTGAGAAGTACAATGTGCTTGAATTTTCGCTGAATCCATTCAAATTCGACAAAGAAATTTTTGAAGGGAAGGTGGAGGTTATGGGTGATAAGGTACGGGTATATGCGGAGAATGTGGATGACACCATCAAAAAAATAGTGAAATACGCAGAAAAGGAGAATTTGAAGATAATCACGCTCAATGTGGAAAAGCCATCGCTTGAGGATGTTTTCGTAGAACTCACAGGTGATAAAAATGAATAGGTCCTCTCAGCTCTCCAGGTCCATGGCAATCGTGAAGAAGGACATGCTCATATTTTATCTCAAAGGCCCTGTGGTTATCATGGGTCTTTTATTCCCATTCTTTCTGTTTGGTGCGTTCCTGATAGGAAGGGATTTAACTCACGCGTATCTCTTCGTGGCTCTTATCTCCATGACCGTTTTCTTTACATCCACCGCAGTTGGGCCAACAATCATACCATGGGAAGCAAGAAGTAAAACCTTTGAACGATTGATTTCCTCCCCCGTGTCGCTCACCACAGTGCTCTTCGGAGATACGCAGGCATCCTTCTACTTCGGCTTAATCATCACATCTTTCATCTCCCTGACTGCAATTTTTCTCAATATCTCGCTGAATCTCCTTATTTTCATACCTGCAATAATGCTTGCACTTCTCACCTTTTCCGCAATGACGATACTCATGTCATCTTACCCGCCCACCGATGTGCCCGCGGATGTGATGATGCTCTCCTCTCTGGTGAAATTCACATTGCTGTTCATAAGCGGGATATTCGTTCCTCTTGAGAAACTGCCGTGGTATGCAAGGGCAATTTCATCTATTTCTCCTTTAACATATCTGGTGGATTCTTTGAGGCATTCCACAGGTATGCAGGGGTATTTCCCGCTCTGGCTTGATTTCCTTGCGTTATTCGTTTTCTTGCTGATATTCTTCTTTTCGGGAGTGTTCATTCATAAGAGGGTTTTAGAGAAGAGGTTCACATAACGCAGATAATCGGATGTTTATTCGCTAAACTGAGCCCGGGCTTTATTCCGGCCATTTATCCCTCTCTTTTTTCCTGCTTGTAGGTAGAGGAATGAGGGAGCTTTTGGGAGATAGAAAGATGGTTGGTCCGGGGTGGTAATCTGGCGGGAACCGGTAGGTTTAAAAGGATGAATTGCTGTTGTGGGCGTAATACACAGGAGGATAATGATGATTGAAGTTCAAGCAAGTTGTGGTATAATGGGAATAGAGTTTGGCGATAATGACAGAATGGAAGGATATGCGGATTTGAGTTCGGGTATAATGATGTTAGGTGAAATCGGGGGCGATGTGTAGAGTATGGGGATGGTGTTCAATGAAAAAAATACTTATTACTGGTGGTGCAGGTTTTATTGGCTCTAATCTCGGTGAAAGTGGAACACGGCAAGGATGGGAGGTTGCATTGTTAGATATAAAAAATGATCCACGAAATATAAGTGAATTTATGGACAAGGTAGAGTACATTAATATGGACATCCGCAGTCAGAGAATAGAAGAGATTCTAAAAAATATTGAGCCAGAAGGAGTTATACATCTAGCCGCGATATCGCGTGTGGTATGGTGCGAAGAGAGATCCGATGAATGCATTTCTGTTAATGTAAATGGAATACAGAACTTGCTAAATGCAATTTCAAAATTGAAGGAGAAGCCATGGATTGTGTTTTCAAGTAGTCGAGAGGTTTATGGAAATCCCTTTGCTTTTCCAGTTAAAGAGGATTTTCCAAGAAATCCAATTAGCACGTACGCAAAGACAAAATGTTCAGGGGAGGATATGGTCAAAGAATATGCAACTGAGCACGGATTGAGAGCCATAATATTGAGGCTATCAAATGTTTATGGTAACGAAAGAGACATCCCCAATAGAGTCATACCAAAATTCATAATAAGAGCGTTGAAAGGGAAAGAAATAACCATTTATGGCAAAGACAAATTTTTCGATTTCACTTTTATCTCTGATGTTATCTCCGCAATTATAAAGGCAGCAAAAAGAGTCGAAAAGAATGATGAGGGAACTGTTGATATCTACAACATATGTACTGGCAGGTCAACAAAGCTGGAAGAACTTATAGAGATCATATCACGTATTGTGGGGATAGGGATCGATGTAATACACAAAAACCCGAAAGCGTATGAGGTAAGACAGTACTACGGAGATTATTCAAAGGCAAGTAAATATCTTGGATTTAAGCCACACAGGGATATAAATGAGGGATTGGAATATACAATAATCAGATACAGACGAGTTCTGGGATGAGATAAATGCAGGATGTAGACCCCATTGCCATTATTATTGCAACAAGCAAAGGCAGAACAAATCTACTGCGAGATCGTTCTTTGATATCCGTGTATATGC
>JALTEL010000200.1 GCA_027073945.1 Caldifarciminota bacterium
GGTTCTATCGGTGTTGATTTTACTTTAGTTATTAAATATGCAATTTTATTGATATCCGTTCCACTTGCTTTAAATCCTCTTGATATTGCAGTAACAATCGTAGTTCCACAACCATAAAAAGGATCGTTTATAAGGGCATCTTTGGCTTCTACATACTCATCTACCAGTTTCTCTACTAACTGTGGAATAAATTTTGCAGGATATCTATGATAACTGTGAGTCCACTTACCTGTATCTGACGGTTTATACTCCTCAAATGACCAGTCATGGTCTATATTTTTTGTATTAAATAAGTGTAGAACCTCTTCAGGTGTCATGGTATCCTTTCTTGTTTGATTTTGAATGGCCTTCATACCTTCATCCTTTCATATATATTAATCGCCCTTTTGCCTAACTCGTTCATATACGCATTGCGGATATTCTTCCATTTATATAAAATGGAGCTAACATTATATATCCCTATTATCTCAACCAATTTTCTTTTTTTAGGTTTTCAATTCTATCAAAATGGGCATCATCAGTGACAAGAATAAAATTCTTACAGAGGACTATAGAAGCTATTAGGATATCCGCATCTTCGATAAGTTGTCCTTTTTGTCTTAATTCTGCGTAGATTTTTGAAGCTATATCAAAAATATTCTGAGTATCCAGTAACACTAATCCAAATTCCATAAAAAGTAACTTAAATTTCCTTAATTGATTGGTAGCATTAACTGCTAATAGACCACGTTTTATCTCATAATAACTTATTCCATTTATAAGAATTTCTTTACCCTCTAACACGAGCCTCTGAGCTCTTTGTATTACTTTTTCATTATCTTTTAGAACCGCTGTAATAATATTTGTATCAAGCACATATGTCATTTGAAAAGAGGTCTCCTTTTTATCGCTTCATCGAATATTTCAATTTGTTCGGGCTTCAATTCTTTCAATATCCCCGACATTGCTTCTAATACCAAAAGTCGTTTTGTCCTTTCAAAAAACTCCTCATAAGAAATCTTATTCCATTCAACAGAAATATCACTTAACATCTTTGAAATAGTTTCCAATAACTTATGTTTATCTATTCCTTTAAAGATATCTTCTTTCTCTGTTATTTTGTCAATCATTTCTGAAATCTTCAATAATAACTGTCTCTGTTCTGATTTCTTGTAAAACTCTTCGGTAAGTACTGTTTCATTGTCAAATTCAGGAGGTTGATCTCTACTTGATACACTCTCAGTTTGCATTATTTCTGAGAGAGGAAAGGCAGATAAAAAACGTTTTTTAATTGTTTCTTCCCAAAAACTTCTTTCTGGTTCATCAATTCTTGTTCTTACTGCCCGACTACTCACAAACAAATCTGATAAAGGAGATGTTATTTCTACATCCTTTGAGGTTATCTCTTGAAACATCATTCAAACCTCCTTAATAATTCTCCTTCAATCATCTTAAAAAACCAATCATAGGTTAATGAATGGGCTTCCTCTACCCATGTAATGATCTCTTCTTTGTTGTCAAGAACGCTGTCACCGATTGATTGAACCATTGTTTCCCATATTAAAGCATCTGCATTTTTTCTCTTCCCCCGAACGAATCGTAAGTGAAATGGTCCTTTTGGCTTTGTGGAGGGGAAAGAAAATCTCAAATCAATGTTCAAAGGTAAATCGCCAACACCTGTTTCCTTAAACAGACTTTCGCGTATTTGTATACTTGCCTTTAATTTCTCTTCCAAGAACTTGAATAAGTTTTCCTTTTCATAATCAAAATCAACAGCATTAATATATCTCAACAATAACCCGCTGACTTTCAAACCACTCTCTGAATCCGGATACGCCTCATAAAATTTATCCAGAAGATCACGTATTCTTTTTTCAAAATCATCCCATATATATCCTTCTGTATCATTTAAAGTAATGATTCCGGGACCTATTTGAATAAGAGGCCATTTGTCCTTGTCTCTCCTAAATCGGTGTTGAACAACATATCCAGCGATTCCATCAGGCATAGTTGAGGTCGGCAGTTGTTCATAAAAAGGATACTTATCTTTTACCCTGTCATATATACTACCGATCAATATTTTATAATGCGGATCTATCTTCATTCCCTGAGGTGACTCATGTAGTTTCCATCTCATTTCAAATATAGCTTCTACGAGAGGTTTATTTTTTAATATCTTTCTTTCCATTTTCTATACCTCCATACTTTCCAATTATGCCATTTCATATAATGGAGTATATGCGAACTGTCCGCATATGCATCCCTATAGCTCCTCTTTTTTATCTCTTTTTATCATCCTCATTAAGCATCTAATAGTATATGGCAAAGAAAAGGAAAAGTCAAGTCCTTGAATTTCCCTTTTTTCAAACGATAATAAAACGTATTTTTTACCGCTGTTTTAGTATGGCTATTCCTCTGTCCGTACCCACATAAATGGTGTTTCCCCTGACAAATGCGGATATTACTTTACAAAAAGGGCATGCCATCAGGAATTTTTGCTTCCAGTTTGTATGTTTCATGTCATATATGTAAAGGTTATTGGAACTTACGACTGCAATGAACCTCTCTGTGCATGACATATCCGTCGCATTCTCCGCAGTATATGGAAAATCAATATATGAATAACCTTTTGAAGTATAGTGTATAATGCCGCTTTTTGTCAGTATAAAAAGTGCATCTTTGTTTGCACAGAGACGTACAGGCATGTTTGATTTTTGCAGGGTATCAGTTATCTGCCTCATGGTTGTGTCGGAGATAATATAGACGGCATTGTCCGTATTCGCTATTGTACGGCCTTTCCACATAGCAATGGAAGTAACAGGCCTTCCCGTGTAAAATCCTTTTTCCCCGTACTGTTTTTTTATAATGATGCCCTGTTCTGTTCCCACTGCTATTCCTTCGGTATCGGAGCTTGCAACAAGTGCAGCGCCAAATTTACCGGATAGCGGCGTGTAATCAGAAAAGCGCTCTGCCGTCTGTAAAGAGCCTTCTCCCAAAAGTCCGATTTTGCCTTTATATGCTGTAATATCAACAATATTATCTCTGAAATGCAGGCAGGCAAACGGGAAAAATTTGATATAGCCGTTTTTAAATACAGAGATGCCGTTATGCCCTAAAAATACAATGCCGTTTGCTATCTCCTTTATGCGCTTTATATGTCCGTCTGGCATTGTCAGTGTTATACTATCCGATATGGTTTTTAATTGTGTATCAAAGATGTATACCCCATGCCCCGAGGTTCCCACGTAAATATTCCCCTGATACGGCACTATACAGCTTATGGGAAAAGTGTGGCCGCATCCGTCTTCGAATGAATAGGAATTTAAAAACAGAGCTCTGCTATCATCTTTATGAAGCGTATACCCGGATTTATAAGCAAAGCTTGAGAATTTATAGTGTACCTCACTGCCTGTGTAGTCAATTATCTTTTCAATATGGTTTTTGGCGATAAGTTTTATGTAACCGTTCTCTGCTTCTATCTGCATAATATTGTAAAAGATACCAATAGTTTGCAGGAAATACGAAAAAGGGTCATATCTGTACAGGGTATTTTTAATGTAGAAAATGTATGATCCATCAGGTTTTTCCTTTACTGCAAGTTTAACGTTGTTCCCTGGGAGTGAAAAAACAATATTCCTTTTGTAAGTGGAATATTCGTAGAAGCCGCCGCTGGTGGCAGCAACAAAACCATTCTCCATAGGGGATATTGCATGTACATGGGCAAAATTTCCTATGTATACCTGGGAAATGATTAAAAGCAGGACTGTGTGCATCAGAGCATTTTCTTGAGTACTTTTCCTATGTTATCAATAATATCGGATGGCATCATATCAAATACGGTCTTTTCTTCAAGGAGTTCATCCGCAATCTTTCCATGCAGGTAAACGGCAAGCAAAGCCGCCTCTTTTACATTATGCATTTGTGCTGAAAATCCCGCCATGAAGCCTGTGAGAACATCTCCGCTACCTCCCTTTGCAAGTCCGCTGTTACCCGTATCATTGATGAATGTCAGGCCGTTTTTTATCTTTATAATCGTGGGTGCACCTTTAAGTACGACATTGACACCGATGTTTGAGGATATTTCACATGCAACGTCAATTCTCTGCTTATCAATATGCTGTGCATTTTTTTTGGTGAGGAAAGATGCCTCTCCCGGATGAGGAGTTATAACAACATCATCTCTGTTAATGGGAGAATTTATTTTGGAAAGTGCAAATATTGCATCGGCGTCGATAATAAGGGGAATGTCCAGATTTAATACCTTTTTTGTTATGCTGACTGTGCGTTCTTCTCTGCCCAGTCCAGGACCTATGGCTATGACATCCGGTGAAATCTCCTGTATTTTTGAGAACAATTCCTGTTCTTCTTTATATGGAATGGTTATGACCTCTGTTAGTTTTACCTCACATATATCGTTCAGATCTTCCGGGATTGCCAGATAGACAAGACCTGCCCCGGATTTCGCCGCAGCAAGAGATGCGAGCGAAGCGGCGCCTGTAAATCCCCTTGAACCTGCAATGATGAGCACCTTTCCGTTTTTACCCTTGTGTTCGTTCCCGATTCTGAACGGAATTCTCAAATCTTCCTTTTTAAGCATTTTTGTATCAAATTGAAAGGGTACATTTTGGGGAAATCCGATGTCTGCTATGTAAACGTCACCGCACAGGGCCTTACCCGGGTAAAGCACAAGTCCCCTTTTCAATGCGCCCATTGTAACAGTTGCATCACTGACAATACAGGCGCCGTTGACCTGTCCCGAATCTCCCTCAATCCCGCTCGGAATATCAACGGATATGATTCTTGCGTTGCTTTCGTTAGCAAGTTCAATGATATCTCTGTAAATACCCTCGGGTTTACCTTTAAATCCTGTTCCGAATAGTGCATCTATCAAAAGGTCCGCACTTTCTATGAGAATTTCAATACTTTCGTCGTTAATATCATTTATCTGATGAACTATGCCGCCCGAACTTGCAAAAAGATTGTGATTAATCAGACTGTTTCCCTTCAAATCTTTTTCATCTCCAACAAGCACTGCTTCAACATCGTATCCATTGTTCAACAAATACCGGGCAGCCACAAATCCGTCGCCTCCGTTATTTCCTTTTCCTGCAATGACAACCGTTTTCTCTCCTTTATCTATGAAATTTAAAGCAACCTGATAGACAGTTCTCCCTGCATTTTCCATTAGCAATCTTGATGGCAGACCGAACTCTTTTGAAGTCCATCTGTCCAATTCCCTCATCTCTGCCACTTTTAAAACAAAAGTGTCCATAAGTGTTCCTCCTTTAATTTTTCGATTATTCTGTCAGGATGAGTCCCTCTCCAGTAAAGCCGTTTACACTGTGGACAAATGAGAAATTTCTCATTTGTCCTGTAAACATAATCCGGGACCCTGTTCTTCACGCTTTTTTTGTCTGTTTCGACCAAAACTTCGTTGTCGTATGTGCATCTCGACAGAAGTTTTGGATGTTTAATATTGTATGCCTTAATAACTGCCTCAAGTTGGGGAAAAACAAAATCCGATTCCAGCAAGAAAAAGGTTCCCCTTGCCATTTTGAGCCTTCTTATGAATCGGTTTCTTGTCAGTATGATTCTCTGTTCTTTTAATGATTCTCTGACAAGGGCTTTGATATTGAGTGTATCTGTATATGCAGTATCAACTCCCAGTATCCGAAGCCATTTTGCGAGTCTTCCCACAGTGTGGTCACAGAGGAATTTCATTCCTGCCCATGAGACGTTTGACAAAAGTGGGCAAAGCGAATGATGCTCGGTGTATTTCCGCGTTGTAAAAGCGGAGTTTATCGGAAATGTTTTTTATATCCGCAATTCTCGGTTCTGTTGTGGTTTCTTTGTTGGAACAAAAGCAAAAGCTCCACATGCTCCCTGGATATACCGGCACATAGGTGATATACATAGAAACATGGGAAAAGACAGTGCGAAGAGAGGCGTAAAATTTTCTTATGAAATTGGCATGAAAAATAGGTGATTCAGTTTGAGAGACCACTATTCCGCCTCGATTCAGATGAGATTTTATTTTGGCAAAGAACTTTCTTGTGAATAAGACACGTGCGGGGCCCACAGGGTCAGCCGAATCCACAAGCACTACATCGTATTTTTTATTTTCTCTTTGTAAATATTTCATACCATCCTCAAAAAACACACTTAATCTCTTATCTTTGAATCCTGTTGCCATTTTTGGAAAAAACTTTTTTGATATTTCAACAACTTTTCTGTCTATTTCCACAAGGTCTATTTTTTGAACTTCCCTATGTCTGCATACTTCCCTCAAGGTTCCGCCATCTCCTCCTCCTATAATAAGCACTTTTTCGGGATTTTTATGCGTAAAAAGGGGTACATGAGCTATCATCTCATGGTAGAAGTATTCGTCTAATTCGGAAAACATGATAGAGCCGTATAGTATCAAAACCTTTCCCAATTCCCTTGAATTTACCACCATTATCTTCTGGAACTTGCTATTTTCTGCGTATAATACGTCTTTTATGCGAAATTTGAGCCCAACATCCCCTTTATGGAGTTCGGAAAACCATAAATCCTGGGGTTGCAAATAAGAATCAAATTCACTCATTAGCTCACCTCCTCGTAAATTATCAGTTTTGCCGGCTTAAATCCGTTGAATTCCGATGAACTTGCAAGTGTGTATGCTCCCATATTGGAAAATACGAGTATATCTCCTATGTTTAGTTCCGGCAACATACAGGATTTATATATGACATCGGAAGAGTCACATGTCCTGCCAGCTATGACAGATAATTGTGCCGATTCTTTTTCTTTGAAATGTATGATAGGATAATCCGCATGGTCATAAACTTTTCCGGAAAAAGAATGATAAAGACTGTCATCAATGTAGTACCAATTTACATTATTGCGTTTGCTTTTTCCTATAATGCTTGTCACAAGATGAGTTGTGTCCGCTACGATAAATCTTCCCGGCTCTGCAATTACCTCTACATTGAAAAAATATTCTTCAAGCATCTCACGGATAGGCTTTGCGAACACTTCAAACGGAGGAGCCCATTCCGGGTAAGGGATGGGAAATCCGCCGCCTATGTCCAGAATTCTTATATCATAACCTTCGGAGAGCAGTATGTTTGTCATTCTCTTTGTATCATTCAGGGCATTTATATATGGGTATGGAGTTGTAGTTTGTGAACCGACATGAAATGCAAGACCCACCACATCCAGCCCGAGCTTTCTCGCAAGCCTTGCGTTTTGTTCGACCGCGCTCTGGGGCATGCCGAATTTATAAGATAAATTGATTCTTGCCCCGGGGTTATCTACAACCAGTCTGAGGATAATTTCACTTCCGGGTATGTATTGAGCGGTTTTTCGTATTTCCGCTTCATTATCCACTATAAATCTATTCACACCGTGTTTATTGAAGAACT
This sequence comes from Caldifarciminota bacterium, assembly GCA_027073945.1. The sequence continues at coordinate 7,386 of JALTEL010000200.1, forward strand.
CGAATTCATCCTTTGAGGTTATGGGATGTGTATATAAAATCCTGCTGTTATCAACACCTAAATCAGATAGTATTTGGTACTCAGTTGAAGAAGAAACATCAAAACCACTGCCTGCTTCCATAAGTATTCTCAATATATCTTTATGACTGTTTGCCTTTGCTGCGTAGAAGATTTTGACCTGAGGGAGTTCTTCCCTGAATTTGTTATAGTTTTCCAGCAATTTATATTCACTGACAACCAGCAGGGGGGTATTGAATTTATCGATTAATTTCCTTATGTTTTCCTTGCTGGTTAAAAAGTAAGACCCACTTGAGTTTATTAGGCCTGCCATATAAAAGGATTTTTTTCTTCTATTACTTTGCCTTTTTTGAGGCTTTTTTTAAGATAAGCAGGCAGAATTGTTTTTGAAAGGAAGTAATCCACATTAAAGTAAGAAAAGGATTTTTTAAAACTTTTTTCCCTTTCTTTCATCTCTTTTAATGTTTCTTTCAAACCTATGGATTTACTTCCCAGCTGGTATCCCCAATTCATCTGAAAGGAATATACAAAATCATAATAGGGATACACATGCCGAAATACCTTTTTGAACGTTTTGTTCAGAGAAGCGTAAAAGATATTGTAAGCCATATCGGCACTGCCTGATTGCGAGACGATTATCCCGTTTTCAGACATAATTGACTTTACTTTTTCAAAGAATTCAATTGTAAATAGTTTTATTGACGGACAATCCTCCACAGGCTCAGTGAGATCTGATATCACAACATCAAATGGTTCACCGCTGTAATTGGAAACAAAATCAAGAGCATCCCGATACATGATCGTGCTCCGTCCGTCTTCAAATGCCCCATTTGACCATTCCGGGAGATGCGTTCTGCATAGTTCAACCAATTTTTTATCAATATCAACCATTGTTACCCGTTTTACCGGGTATTTCAACACTTCTCTAAGAGTTGCGCCTTCACCACCGCCGATAATGAGTACATTGGCGGGAGAAGGGTGGAAGAGCATTGCAGGATGTACCAGCATTTCGTGATAAATGTATTCGTCAATTTCAGCGGATTGTATTTTTCCGTCAAGAAAAAGTGTTTTTCCGAATGGATGTAAATTTAACACATCAACCTTCTGAAATTTGGTCCTTACAGAAGCGAGAACCTCTTTTACACGATAGCTATATATGAGGTTATCCGTAAAATGCTCTCTAAACCATAGATTATCCGATTCCATTTATACTCCGCTTACCCTATGATGCATTTTCATTGCTCATGGAGAACATGCCTTCGTATTTATAAAGTGCATCTTCGGGTAAGTATCCCCTTTTCAATTCCATAAGTGTGAGGTTTTTGGGCTCAAATTCCTCTTTCATTAATTGTATTGCCGCATCTATATCCACCTCATCGGAACAGTAAAAATAGTCAATGGCTGCATATCCGTGTTCCGGCCATGTATGTATTGATATGTGTGATTCTTCAATTATGATCACACCGGAAACACCATGCGGTTCGAATTGATGAAAAAAAGAACCCAGTGCATGGGCATTGGATTCTCCTGCTACATTGAGCAGAATTTCCTCGACTTTGTCCTTATTTTTTAGGGTATCAGGGTTACAATCATACATCTCTATTATTACATGTATTCCCAGTGATTTTTCCAATTACTCACCTCCTTTTTTGAAATTCACCAGTTGTCAAGATAAAGCCTGCCCTGATAAAGGCTGCATCGGGCACACTCACACATTATCTCACCTCCTTAAACATTAGGTTTTGTTAGTCTATTAATTTTAGTACGTCAACTATGTACAATCAAGCAAATACCCATTATTTTTTGGTTTTCACTTCATTGAAAATGTTTAAAATTCTCTCTGCATTTTTTGCCCATGTGAAAT